>JAOUHJ010000048.1 GCA_029865225.1 Nitrospira sp. | reverse complement strand
CCACGCGGATGGCGGGTGAGCCTCCTAACAAGGCACCTGGAGCAGTGGATTCCCATCAATAGGCCTCGTGACCCAGCTCGGGCACAGAGCTGTCGGTACAAACGTGAATTAATCAGACCTTCCCTAGACACATTTTCGCTGCTGTCGTGGTGCTCTCTGTCCCTTCATTGGAGCCGGTTGAAAGAGTGGTGCATCAGGAATCTCTGTCTTCCCCCTACATTCCTGGCTTGCTTTCGTTTCGTGGGGCACCGGCACTGCTTCACGCCTTCGAGAAGGTGCGGCACGATCCCGATGTCGTCTTCATCGACGGGCATGGATTGTCACACCCTCGTTCAGCCGGAATTGCCTGCCACATCGGCCTCTGCCTGAACAAACCGACGATCGGCTGTGCGAAGTCGCTCCTGATCGGCAGGCATCGCGTACCGGGTCCGTCGCGCGGATCTTATACATCGCTGTATGATGCGAATAACCATGTCATTGGAGCCGTTGTGCGGACCCGTGATCGCGTGAAACCCGTCTTTGTCTCGGTCGGTCATCGAATCGGCCTCGCCCAGGCTGTTCAACTCACGCTCGCGTGCGGGAAAGGGTACCGGATTCCCGAACCCACGCGGCAAGCAGACCGTTGGGCCGAACAGTCGAAACGCGAAGCCATCGGAATCAAATGAGAACCAGCTTTGGATTCATACCGCGTTCGGTTGGAAGGCGCTGCCTGCGATGAGATTTTCAAGCCTGCTGCCACTGCTACTCTTCTTCCTGCTGATGGCAATGCTGCCGCTCGTCTTCGGTCACATCTTCACATCGGCCCTGGTCAAACTCCACCTGGAACCTGCGTCCGCCCTGCTCATCGTCATCGGTATTTTCCTGGGAAGCCCGATCAACATTCCTGTGAAACGCATTTCCCGAACGGAATCGGTGCCGGCAGACCCTCTGGCGGTGTTCGGATTGTCCGGATGGTGGCCCATGTTCCAACGGGTGCGCCGAGAAACGGTCATCGCGGTCAATGTGGGAGGCTGCCTCATACCGGTGGCGCTGGCGGTCTATGAAACGGCTCATCTGGTGATGGCAGGCTGGTGGCCTGTCTTCGGACTACTCCTGGCAATATTCATCAACACAGCTGTGTGCTATCGGCTGGCAAAGCCCGTCGAGGGAATTGGGGTTACGATGCCGGGGCTCTTTCCTCCGTTGCTCGCTGCGCTGAGCGCCCTGCTTCTCGTCCCGGACCACGCGCCTCCTATCGCCTTCGTCGCCGGCGTGCTGGGTCCACTCATCGGCGCGGACCTGCTCCATCTTCGCGACATCGAAAAAATCGCCACCGGCATCGCCAGCATCGGCGGCGCCGGCACGTTTGACGGCATCGTGCTGTCGGGAATCGTGGCCGCGTATTTGGCGTGAGGGAGAACTAAGTCAGACGTGGTAGATCTTCAACCCATATCAATCGCCGACCGTAGGATCCTCCGAATAAGGCATTGTAAAACTTCCGATCGGCGGTGATGAGGCGCCCGTTGATAGTCTCGGCGAGAGCCAGATAGAGACAATCATAGAGGCTTTGACGAGTATCTAGTGCGAGTGTGTAGGCCGCTGGGAAAAGGCGCTCGTCGGCATGTCGCTGGAGCGGTAAATTCCGCAATTCCTTCAGAACCGTTTCGCCGTCCGCTCTGGTGAGTTCATCTCGCCGAATCTTCTTAGCCACGACGTTGCCGAGCTCCAATGTCAAAAATGCTGGAACATGAAGCTGTTGACGCAGGCTCTTTGCTTGCACCGCAGCCTCGAAGTGAATTTCCGGGATGAACCATTTGATCGCTACACTGGCATCCACCACATAGCCGCTCACCGATCCCGGTCCTTACGAATCAGTGCGGCGCTGTCGCTAAATTTTCTGCCGGACTTCTTCAAGCGCTTGCGAAACCCATCGATCCGCCTCCAAGCTGCCTCGTAGTCCGGCACCGCTTCTTCCAGAATCGTTTTCACCTCCGATTGCAACGAGCGCCCATGCTCCTTCGCCCGCTTCTTCAGCCGATCTACCACCTTGTCGTCAAGTTGCCGAACAAGCACTTGTGCCATACCGCCCTCCATTCTGCCTTACCGCTAGCAGAATGATAGCAGCATGTAGCCGAGGGGTCAACGAGACTGTAGGGGTCCTTCCGGATTCTCGCAAACACCGCACGACGCACGTTCCTGGATCCTGTCATCAGCTATACGCTCCACTCTTCCGTGTCACATCGGATGCATGGAAAGAGATAAGTCGACACGCATGTCAGGCCCCAATGCCTGCCATTCGGTCTACTCCTGGCGCTATTCATCATCACAGCGGCGTGCTACCGGTTGGCAAAACCCGTCGAGGGAATTGGAATTACGATGCCCGGGCTCTTTCCTCCCTTGCTCGCAGCGCTGAGCGCCCTGCTTCTCGTCCCGGACCACGCGCCTCCTATCGCCTTCGTCGCCGGAGTGCTGGGTCCACTCATCGGCGCGGACCTGCTCCATCTTCGGGACATCGAGAAAATCGCCACCGGCATCGCCAGCATCGGCGGCGCCGGCACCTTCGACGGCATCGTGCCGTCCGGGATCGTCGCGACGTATCTGGCGTAGCCGGCGGACTGCATTCTCACAGAGCCTCCTCCAGACGCCGTAGCCACTCAAGAGTCAATGGATCATAGTTTCCCTGGTCAGCGGACCGCAGAACATCAAGATAGCGCTCCCGCGTACCGCGATCTGGCGGTGCAGTCTCCACATGAGGCAGGCTGAGCATGTACAGCAGTGCGGCGAGCAAGACGCGCCCGATGCGACCGTTGAAGTCCTTGAACGGGTGAATCCACTGGAAGCGCCAGTCGGCCCAGGCCAGAAACTCCGCCGCACTTCTGATCGAAGTGCCGGGATTGTGCCGCAAGCGCTCAGCCAGGTCGTCACTGAACTGCCGCATGTGGATCGGCACTTCATAGAACGGGGGCGGAATGTGGGCTCCGACTTGCACATTCACATCCCGGAAACGCCCGGCCCAGTCCGGGAACAGGTGGCCAGCCAAGCGCCTGTGTCTCAGACACAGCCATTCGGAGGTGATGACGATCTCATGCGGCTTGGTTTGAAGAATCTCGTCGTGGATCGCGACGAGCGGCACGGCAAGACGTTCAGATAGCTCTGAATAGGAGATTCGGCCTTCGGCTGTGTCGAAGTACCGGGTTGAGCCTAACTCGCCTTGGCCTTCGGACTCATCAGCGTTTTGAGACGATCCGTACTGACCGGCTGGTTCTCGAACGCCATGGACTGACTCACCCGCTCCAGCAACACTTTCCGATGCGCCGCCGCCACCTTCACCGGTGTATTGTGCTGCTTCCGCCACTCCTGCAGACGGGCGTCGGCCTGAGCCAAGTCGATCGGCTGTTTCGATTTCTGATTCATGGCTGTCATTCTCCTTTACTTTGCTCATAGAAGCAACCGGGACCGTGGTTCGACCAGGCTCACCACAGGCTTCAACGATCTGAATCTCCTCTTCCGTCATGCCATAGAGATCATAGACTAGCCGGTCAATCTCTTGATCTGTCGCGTCGATCTGGCGTTGCAGACGATCCTTGTCCGCAGTCGTCTTGGCAGTTAAAGCTCGCCCTTGTGAATCGCACATCCGCTCGACGAGGAAAACTATCTGATCGTGGAATGATTTATCTTTGAAATTTGTAAAGTCTATCGGCCGGATCGGAATAGGTTCAATGTATTGGCGATTGAAGGAGTAATAGCCCCCTCCAAATCGTGAGTTCGACAACTTCGCTAGCCAGTCTAACAGTTTGCTGTTAAGCAGACCAAGAATGTAGCAGGCAGAATATTGGGTCCTGCCTTTTAGCACCAAACCATAAGAGCCTCCCCCGCCTCCGCCACTTCCTACAAAGTGATACACTCCTTCAGCATCCATCGCGGCAGATAATCTTTTCCCTATAGATGGAACGAGTATTCGAGATATGCCGTCACGAAGATCATAGTTTCGCCTTCTGAAGGCATACCACTCCACCTTTCCCCGCCCTTTCAGGCGTTGGGAGTTGTTATTCAAATATTTCCATGCGAGGGGAAACTCGTGCGCAAACAACCCTGCTTCAATAAGAATGGGCTTGCCATCTTTTTGCTGGTAAGGGAATACAAGCGCTCGATCACTTTCTATTGAGTATCGTTGTACATCAGCCGAGCCTTTCACCAACAATCGAACAGCTGACTTTTCAATCTTGAACGGCTCATTACAGACTTTGGATGTAACAAGCCAACTGTCCTTAGATTGATCTTGTTGGCTAACATACAGAAAAAAAACCTCATCACATCCCGTTTCCAACCCTCTTTCGATCTCGCACAAGTCGCCTAACTTGGGATAGCCATTAAACTTCCTGAGTAACTTTGATGATGTTTCGGGCAAGAATGACCATGACGCTTCGCTCAACTCCACTTGAGCTACTTCAACAGCCGAGCCTGCACACAAGTTCACGGCAAGAGAATCAGGGCTGGCTTTCAAGTAATTAACTGTTTCTTGCTGCTCTCGATTTAAGAACAGGAGGCACGTATAGGTCGAAGCACCACCAAAAACTTGCGCGTCACCGAAATCCACGACCGACTGCACCGCTTTTCGAGATGCCAGAAATGCCCGCAACTTCTTGCCATAATCTGCAGTGAAGAACTTATTGGGAAGAATAAATCCGAGTCGGCCTTTACCCGAAAGAACTTGATAGGCTTTCAAAACAAAGACGACATAGATATCAAACCGATGAGTTACATCGTAGTGCTCGTATAAATAGGGCAGGACGACTTCATCAATGTTTCCAACACGCACATAGGGCGGATTGCCAATGACGGCATCGAACCCGCCAGCTTTCATGATCTCCGGAAATTCCGCCTTCCAGTCGAAGGGATTCACCCGGCGCAGCTCGTCATTGTCCGGCATGAGCTGGCCCGTAAAATAATCCGGTCCGATGAGACTGTTGCCGCATTTGATGTTCTGGCTCAGGTCCGGCAAGGCCCGTTCATGAACGAATGACAATTGCCGCTTCATGGTTTCGTCGCTTTCGCCTTCCAACACTTTCAGCAACAGGCTGAGCTTGGTCACTTCCACAGCTTGGCTGTCGATGTCCACGCCGTAGATGTTGTTCAGGAGAATGCGTTTCTTCTCCTGCGTCGTCAGTCTCCATTCGCCGCTGGTTGTTTGAAAGAGTTCCTTGCGGTGTTTCTCCGGGCCGTTCTTCATGTACCAGTCGCGGTAATAATTCAGCAGGTACTGATAGGCACCGATCAGAAACGATCCCGACCCGCAGGCTGGATCGAGCACGGTGAGTTTGGCAACCTGCTTGGGCGTCTTGCCGTCGCACAAAGCCCCGACGGTCTGCTTCACAATGTATTCGACGATGTAGGCGGGTGTATAGTAGACACCGCCGGCCTTCTTGACCTCCGGCTTCTCTTCGACCTTAGCCTGGTGGGCGGACGTAAGCCGGATCACCTTCCCAAGAAACTGCTCATAGACCTGGCCGAGAATTTCCGTGGGGAAGACGGAGAACTCATACGGGCTGTTGGGGTAATAGAGCCGTCCGATGATGTCCTTGAGGGTCTTGTCATCGATCTTCAGGCCAGGAGTCAGCTCGTCCGGCGTTTCGGCACGGCCTTTCTCGGATTGAAAGTGAAAGAGGCCGGAGTTGTACCGGTCGTCGGCCTGCTGGAAGAGGTAGCGAAGACTGCCATAGATATTTGAGCCACTGAGTAAGGTCTGGAGTTTCGCATACGGTTCGATGCCCCGGTCTTCGGCGATACGAAGAAAGATGAGCCGGTCGATGGTGCGCTGCACAGAAAAATTCAGCTCGTGAACGGACAGATTCGGATTGCGGAGCGCGAGATTCTTGGCCAGTGCCTCCCGCCAGGTTTCGATTTCCTTCAGAAACTCGGCATCGACGGTAGCGGTGCCGCGCTTGCGATCGGTGACGGCATATTTGTCGAAGGAACCTTTGAGTACTGCCTCCTTGCTGAAGATGGACGCGATCTCATCCCACCTGGCCAGATAGTCTCGATAGGTAAGATAGAGAATGCGGCCCACGCTGGGCTTGTCGGACGGAGTGGGGCGGGTTCGGCAGTCGTAGACGGCGAATTCTTCGAAGTCGGTCAGAATTGACAGCGGCAATTTGGCCGACCAGGCATAGCGGCGGAGCTGATAGGCCGGGGGGATCTCGTCTTTGACATTGACGGCGGGTTTCTTGGCTTCAAGAAAAAACTTACGCGCACCGCCGATGCGAAAACAGTAATCCGGTGCTTTGGTGTTGCCGCCGATCTTGATGGCGTCTTCATGAACGACATCTTTGTACGCCTCGGCATGCCCCTGCCTGTTAGCGACATCCCAGCCAAGCGCGCCGAAGAACGGATCGAGAAATTCCCGGCGGAGCTGTGTTTCGTTATACCCCTGGTTTTTATAGGACTCGCGGTTCTGCTCGAACCGGTCTATAAGTTCGGTAATAATGGAAGGCGCTTGGCTCATGGCTGGCGTCAACATCCACCCCATTCCGGCGGCGATGCCGCCGAAGAATACCCTTTTCCCTCTGAGAAATCATTAGCCTGACGCAGCTGTTTCGATGTCCCCGCAGGGGAAGTAAGTTACACCCTTCCCGTTGCATTCGTTGCCGGTGTGCTTGACCAGCTGATCGCCATGTCGCTGGAGTGGATGGCTACGCAACTCCTTCACAGAATGGTATTGCCGTCCGATCTGGTGGGGTTCTTTCATCGAATTTTCTTGGCGATGACGTTGTCCAGTTCCTGTGGAGGAAAAGTCAACAGGCGTGCCAGCTCTCCTACAGAGGACAGAACCAACAGCAGTGGCATGTCCTATCAGTTTACTGAGCATGTCGTGTAATGAGTGTCCTCTTGCCCTCGACCTGAGGGTTCGAGATGGGCGCCCCCTTCCGAGCTTAGCTTGTCCGTTCCTTCGGACTGTGTTTAGAATGTTGTATCCACGAGGTATGCGTGCCTCAGGTTCTTGTTCCCTACCTTCTTCTCGTTGTTCTGCTCGCGCTGGTCTCGTGCGGAGACGCTGGTTACCAGCTCCGTCAACCCCTGGGCTATGGCGTAATGCCCCCGGGTGAAAACTGGGTGGCCGTTGACAGTGCCTACCAATCCCCAGGACGTAACATGGTGTACTTCGATCCAACAACGATTCGCCGTGACGGCGATCTTGTCACCCTATGGCAGTTAACCGACTATAAGATGAGGCAAGGGAACGCGCCGTTCGGGCGGTTCATGCTGGGTCCCCACCGGTTTTTCTCGACGAAGTCGCACAAGGAATTTGACTGCGTCAACAAGCGCGTTCGGTTGTTGACGTCTTCCGAACACTCTCAGCACATGGGCACCGGCGTCCAACATGCCGTGGCGGTTGCCCAAGGTTCCGGGCTTCCCGTCGAGCCAGGCAGTATCAATGAGGCGCTGTGGAAAGTAGCCTGTGACAAAATAGAAGAAGGTTCCGATTATTCTTCTAAGGGGATTCTTGATGGGCATGCCAGCTTGCGACATGTGCCCTCTTGCTACAGGTCGTCGTCACTCCTTGTAGCAAAGTTCCCCAATAACCTTGGGCTCTGATTTCAGCCCACGTCATATCCCCTGCAATATTGCCGAAGTGTCCAACTACTGACTGAACCAACTTTGGCGTCACTCTTGCTGAACTACCGTAGCAGTTACCTTGCTCTGAGATTGTTGAACCATTAACCGCTAACCGCGCAGAAGCGCATGAACTGAAAGGGGTATGTCTATGTCCGTTGCCAAGATCATCGAGATCAGCTGCGATTCGCCCACGAGTTTCGAGGACGCCATCGCCCAAGGAATCGCCCGAGCATCCAAGACCCTCCACGGGATCAAGTCGGCGTGGGTGGCAGAGCAACATGTCGTAGTCGAAAACAACAAGGTCACCTTGTATCGCGTGGATCTGAAGGTCACGTTCGTAATGGATTGACGACTCGCCGAACGGCTATCGACTCATGTCACCGCCTGATCACGAAGGGGATTCGACGGTGCCGTGGTGATGTCGACGGGTGCGAGTATCGGAGGAGGGGGCTGTGTGCTTGGCGAGTGGCCACAAGCGGAGGTAATTCGAGAGCGGCTGCGCGCGGCTATGCGGGGCTTCGCCCTTCATGCTGCAGTGCAGCTCGTTCTCGTCTGGCCCGTCGTCCTTGTGGCAGCAGCCGGACCTGAATCACCTACCGAAGCAGTTCGCGGAACGATCACCCAGGTCATCCGAATCCTCGAAGACCCGGCACTGAAGGACCCGGCCAAACTCATGCCTCGTCGCCGCATGCTGGCGGAGGCTATCGCCAATAGATTCGACTATGCAGAAATGTCGAGACGCTCGTTGGCCGCCGACTGGAAACCTCTGACCACGGCCGAGCGTACGGAGTTTGTCGAGGCCTTCAAGGGTTTTCTCATCGACCGGTACGCCGAACGGATCGAAGGCTATAGCGGCGAGCAAGTGGAATATCTATCGGAACGGATCGAAGGAACCTATGCGGAAGTCAGAACGGAGCTCGTTTCTGACAAGACGACCATTCCCGTCGACTACCGTCTCCTCATGAATGAAGGCCGGTGGCATGCCTACGACCTCGTCGTAGACGGAATAAGTCTGGTAAAGAATTATCGGAGTCAGTTCCAGAAGATCATTCGTGAGACTTCCTATCAGGAATTGGTCAAGAAATTGCGCGAACGAACCATTCCCGAGGAGAAGAAAGCAAAGCCATGAGCGGTTACCCCGGGCAGGGTATCCTCGATACAGCCCACAGTTACTCACCGCGTTCCCTTCCTGACCACAAATCCTTGGCTATCGCCATAACATAAGAGGTTGAACGGAGCTCTGGTGAGGGGCGGAGACTGCATGTCAGGGCCACCTTGCAGAAGTCTGTGGTAGAAGGCGACAGTGTATCAAAGCAGACTGCCCTGATTTGCAACAAGGACCACCGCGCCGCATGCTATTCCACATACCTGACGTACGGCATGATCGTTGCTCACCTTCAGGTTTTCATGTAGTTGGCTTCTATCCATATCAACAATCCCTCAAAGGAGGATCACAGAGTCATGAACCTCGAACCTTCGCGACAGACCAAGAAGACAAAGTCCCGAGCGCCAGCGAGTATATCAACCAAGGCAAAGGCTTCCGCTGCCGCACAGACGCGTCAACCGGTATCACCCTGTGAGGAGCCGCATATGTTGATTGCGAAGCGGGCCTATGAACTCTATAGCGAACGGGGCTATCGGCATGGATATGCTCTTGATGATTGGCTGGAGGCGGAGCGGGAGATTGTGAGTCAACTCCCTCCCCCCTGAAGAGAGGCTCCTACGATTCGGCCATTTTCAGCCGACCAAGAGGCATCGTGTGTGAGTTTTGAAGATCCTGCTCGTTCCACGTCAGCCGTCGGCTCATGGTGAGGTTGGGGAGATCATGGCCTATGTCGGTGTGAACATCGGCGCCCTCACGGTGAAGGTAGCCGCCCTTCGAGGTGATTCTCGAAGCGCGACCGTTCTCGCCCATCAAGGCAGACCGATCGAGGTGCTCAATGAGGTACTTGCCCGGCCGGAGTTCGCCGATGCCGAATACTTCGGTGTGTCCGGCCAGCTCGGCCATATTTCAGAAGTCGCCGCCGTGCAGCGGGCGCTCCGCGAGGTGGACGGCACGTATGACGCGGTCGCGTCGCTCGGTGGGGAATCCTTCCTCGTCTACCTATTGATGGACGGCAGAATTGCCCATGTGGTGTCCCACAATAAATGTGCGGCGGGTAGCGGCGAATTTTTCGTGCAGCAGATCGGCCGCATGGGCCTGGAGATGGAGGAAGCAATCCGGCGGTCCTTCGGCGGCAAGGTCGTGCCCCTGGCGTCACGCTGTTCGGTCCATTGCAAGTCCGACATCACCCACAAACTGAACCGCAACGAGGCCACGCCCGAAGATATTCTCCACACACTGCACGACAGCATGTCCAACAAAGTGATCGCGTTGTTGGAGAAAGGCACGCGCGAGCTGAAACGAGTTCTGTTGATCGGCGGTGTCACACGCAACGATGCGATGGTGGCAGCGTTGCGCGCCAAGCTTCCCGCCATGGAGTTTGTGGTGCTGCCGGAAAGTCCGTGGTTCGAAGCCTGGGGCACAGCCTTGCTCGTACGAGATGCTCCCAGTGAAACCGCTCCGAAGATTGGAGTGCAGCCGAGCCTCGGCCGCCTCCCGCCGCTCCATCTCTATGGCGAACGGGTGCAAGTGATCGCCACCCCTCCGTGGCAGGCTCCTCCTAATGGCCCTCTGGTCCTTGGAGTAGATGCGGGATCAACGACTACCAAGGCTATTTTGCTCGACCCCTCGACGCAGGCTGTGGTGGCCTCATATTACGGGCGCACCAAAGGAAATCCAGTGGGGGCCACCCGTGAGTGTCTGCAGGCACTCATCGGGCAGGTGGGTAATCGTCCGATCGGATTGATCGGCACGACCGGATCGGCTCGTGAACTCGCCGGCGCCTACCTCGGTACGGAACATGTCTATAACGAGATTTCGGCCCATGCGGCCGGCGCAACGCATTTCGATCCGGACGTGGATACGATCTTCGAGATCGGCGGCCAAGACTCCAAGTACATCTATTTGCGCAACGGTGTGCCGATCGATTACGCGATGAACAACGCCTGTTCGGCAGGCACAGGCTCGTTCTTGGAGGAAAGCGCCCACGGTGATTTGGGCATCACGGTGTCGGACATCGCCGACCTGGCGCTGGCCGCCTCATCCCCCGTGCACTTCAAGGCGACCTGCGCGGCCTTCATCAATTCCGATATTCGCCTCGCTCAGCAACAGGGACATCCCCGCGACAACATCATCGCCGGGCTGGTGTACGCCATCGCTGGCAATTATTTGAATCGCGTCAAGGGACCACGCTACGTCGGGAAAAAGATTTTCCTGCAAGGCGGTGTGGCGCTCAACCGTGCCCTCGGATACGCCTTCGCCCACAGTGTCGGCCGCCAGGTCGTGATCCCACCCAGCCCGGAATTGCTCGGAGCGCTAGGTGTCGGACTTCTGGCCCTGAAACGTTCCGGTACGGTGTCAGGCCGCACTGTTGATCTGCTCACGCTGGCGGCTCCGGAGATGAAACGCGTCGGCCGGTTCACGTGCGGCGCCTGCAAAATGTATTGCACTATCGACCGGTTCGAGGTCGCAGGTCGCCGGTTTCCTTTCGGGGGCCGGTGCAGCCTCTATGAGAACGTGTGGAAGCGAAAGGCGAGGACCACGGCGGCTCCAGACCTCGTCGAAAAACGCGCCGAGGTGCTTTTTCGGGTCCCGCCGATGAGACCGGCTGCGACGCCGAAGTATGAGCGCGTGGAACGCACGCATTGGGGCGTGGGGCCCGCCTACGAAAGCGCGAAGGCGTTTGTCCGCGAATCCCTGGGCCGTTCCGCCGCGGTCACAGTAGCGAGCGGAGCGCGCGTCGGCATTCCCAGGGCCCTCACAACGCATTCACTGTTTCCACTGTACTCCACGTTCTTCTCCGAAATCGGCATGCAGGTCGTGCTGTCGGACGTGGACCCGCGTGGGGATCTGACTTCGCATTCGGGGTTTTGTTTTCCCGCACAGATTGCCCACGGTGCTGTCTTGGATCTAGTCAAGAAAGGCATCGGCTTGATCTTCATCCCGCACGTCGTTCGGATGCCCCATCCGAACCAGTGCCGTGATTCCTACCTCTGTCCGATTACACAGGCCGGCCCCTATTTCCTGGCCAAGGCGTTTCCCAATAGCCGCCTCTTGTCGCCTGTCTTGGAGTTCATCGACGGCTACGAGACCTGCTCCGCCCTGGTCGATATGGCCGTTGGAGAGTTGGGCGTCAGGCGCGAGTCGGCCGTCAGCGCCTGGGCGGCCGCCATACAGGCACAGACAGACGCGGAGCGTACGCTGCGTGATTTCGGAAAACAGGCCCTCGATGCAGCTCTCGCGGCGGGCAGGCCGGCCATTCTCCTCGCCGGACACAGTTACAACGCCTTCACGCCGGAGGCGTCGCAATCGGTGGGCAAGAAACTCTCGAGCATGGGCGTCACCGTCATTCCGGCCGATTGTCTGCTGCCGGCAGCAGAGGGCCCCACCTCCTGGCATTTTGCGAATCAAATCCTGAACGCCGTCGGCATCGCGAAGCGGCACCCCAATCTCTTTCTCCTGAGCGTCAGCAATTTCAGCTGCACCATCGACGCGTTCACCCACTCCATACTTGCTTCAGAATTGGGATCGAAACCGTATCTCGTCCTTGAGATCGACGCGCATACCGCCGATGCCGGAGTGCAAACCAGGCTGGAAGCGTTCTTGGACATCATCCACAATTATCGGGAGGTGCAGACCCTCGGGGCCGGCCCTTTCGTTCCGTGCCGGCTGGTCGGAGGAGGCAGGGTCGTCCGATCAAACGGCGAGTCTGTACCGCTCACGGACCCGCGAGTCCGAGTGTACTTCCCAAACTTTTCGCCCTACCACACCCAGGCTTTTGCCATGGCAGCTGGCTGGCTCGGGCTTCACCCCGGCGCCGTCATTCCACTCGACCGGGCTCAACTCGACAGAGGGCTCCAATACACCTCCGGCCGCGAATGTCTCCCCTTGCCGATCTGCATCGGCCAGCTGCTCCAGGTCCATGAGCATCGGCAGCCCGGAGAAGTCGCTGGATTCTACATGCTCCAAGGGGGCGCTCCCTGTGTCAGCGACGCCTACATGGGGTATTTTGAACGGTTCCTGGCGGAGCAGCGGCTGACCGATCTGTTCCTCTTCAACCCTCAACCGGAGAACGACTTCCTTGGTTTCGATAAAAATGTTCTTGCGCAACATCTGGCACAGGCGATCATCCTCGGCGACATCTTGGTAGAAATGGACCAGGTGCTTCGTGTTGTGGGACAGGAGGGAACGCTCGATCAACTGCAACAGCAATGGGTGCGGCTCGCCACAGGCGCTCATTCGCGTGACGAGTTCAAGGCCGGTCTCCCCGCCTTCATCGAGCGGTTGGCGCGCCTGCCGCGCTCCCGAGATCCCCGTACCTGCCCGCGCGTCGTCGTAGCCGGCGACTTCTTCACCCGCTTCAGTTCCTTTTTCATGGACGGCGTGCGCGACCTCTATGCCGAACGGGGCATCATCCTCAAACCGGTCGATCTGAGCGAGTTGTTTCTCTATGCCGCCTATCACCCGATGGCGGAGACGGCCGGTGCCTGGGGCATGAAACCAGGCGGCTTGGCGTTAGCCAAGGCCTGCGTGAGGATGTTTCAGCCGGAAGGCAAAGGGTACATTGAGCAATGGCTGAGCTATTACACCTTGAAGCATGAGGAGGAGCGTTCTCGTGAACGTTTCCGGGAGACTGGCTTATTAGTGGCCGGACCCAACGCGCTCTCGGCCATTTTCGAAAGAGGCGCGGAGCATGTGTCGCCCGCCATCTACGGTGAACTTCTCCCCACAGTGGGCAAGGGATTGGAAGCCGCTCGCGAGGGGTACGACGGCATGCTCGTCATCGGGCCGTTCAACTGTCTCCCCTATCGAATATCCGAAGCGATTCTTAAGCCACTCAGTATCCGGCAAGGCATGCCCATTCTCACCTATGAGAGCGACGGGTATGCGGTGTCTCCCTCGGTGCTCAGACAGGTAGACGTCCATATTCAACAGGTGCTCGAACACGCGGCACGGTACCACGTGATGCAGGGCTAATCTGCCTGTGGCACCAGACGAAGCGACGGGAAGTTCCTATGAGATCGCGCAAGGGCCGTATGGTGTCCACCTCGTCCGTTAACAATCGCGTATTTCCTGTAAGCGATACTTATTCGGAGGATCCATGACCCAAGATGAATTCATCGATGCAGCCTTCGCTGAGCTTCACCAAATCGAATGCGGACAGGTGACCGTGCAGCTCGCAGAAGGGGATATCCTGCTCGGAAAGGTCTCCTATCAGACGAGCAACGGGTGGAAGATCGTCGTCTTCAGCGACGGAGACGCATGGGATTATATCGACTCAATCACCGCTCCGACCGGCGACCAGTTTCCCCTCTGGTCCGACGAGCCGACTCACGATTCAGCGGGAATGATCAAACTTCGCTCCTACCATCCCCCGGCCGATCAAGTGACGGCAAAATGGGGGTTCTTGGCATGAAAGGATACATCGCATGATTACCTCGATGGCATTCACCGCCTATCCGGTCTCAAACATGGAACGGGCCAGAGCGTTCTACGAACATGTGCTCGGCTTGCACGTGAGCTACAACTATCGGGACGTCTGGGTGGAATACGACATAGGAGGTTCGACCTTCGCAATCACGACGACGGAGATGGGCCATACGCCGGGAGCGAAGGGTGCGGTGGTAGCGTTCGAGGTGTCGGACATTGAGGCGTTTGTGCACAAGATGAAGGAACGAGCTGTGCCGTTCGTCGCAGAAGTCTTCGAGACACCAGTCTGTCGGATGGCCGTGATCGAGGATCCGGACGGGAATCACATCACGATCCACAAACGCAAAACCTGACGGAATCGTCGGTGCATGGCTTCGCATATTCTGATTACCGGACTGCCTGGCGTCGGCAAGACCACACTGATTCGAAAACTTGTAGAGCGCCTGACGGAATATCGACCGGCGGGATTCTACACGGAAGAAATCCGGAACGAACGGGGAACTAGAGAAGGCTTTCGGCTCGTCACCCTCTGCGGCCGGCAATTGGTCCTTTCCCATGTCCGCCACCCCGGGCCTCACCGAGTCAGCCGCTACGGAGTGGATGTGGCGGGCTTTGAACGGTTGTTAGAGGAGCTGGACCTCCGGCACTCGCCGTCTTCCCTCATCATCATCGACGAGATCGGCAAGATGGAGTGCTTCTCCAAGAGATTTATCGACCTTGTCACGCTGTTGCTGGACGGTCCGAAAATTCTTCTCGCTACAATTGCGTTGAAAGGCGAGGGGTTGATCAGACAGGTGAAGCGGAAGCCCGACTGCCGTGTTGTGACAGTCACAAGGGAAAATCGTGACCGCCTCCCGGATGAGCTCACGAGTGAGTTGCAGGAACGACTGTAGAGAAGGGAGCATGACGATGCAGGTCTCGTTGGAACCGAAGGAGCAGGAAATCCTCAACAGAAGCTGTGACCTGTTTACGATTAGCTATTGGCAGGGAGGGAGACCATGGCTTTTGCACTGACCAGTCCGGCATTCGCAGAGGGAGGCACGATCCCCAATCCATTTACGTGCGAGGGCCGCGATGTATCGCCCCTGCTGCATTGGAGCAATCCTCCGGAGGGCACTCAAAGCTTTGCCCTGATTTGCGATGACCCGGATGCACCGGTCGGCACCTGGGTGCACTGGGTTCTTTTTAATCTGCCTCCGGAGACACGGGAGCTTCCCGAGGGCTTGCCGACACAGGACACGTTGCCGAACCGCGCCAGGCAGGGACTCAACGACTTCAAGCGAGTGGGCTACGGCGGTCCCTGTCCCCCACCCGGCAATCCCCATCGGTATTACTTCAGGCTCTACGCGCTGAACACCATGCTCGACTTGAAGCCTCGCGTGACCAAATCGCAGGTGCTGGAGGCCGCGAAGGGACATATTCTCGGCGAAACGCAGCTCATGGGGCGATTCAGGAGGTGAGGGAGAAAAGGTTCTCGCCGGTCGGAGTTGCGGATTCTCGTTTCCTGCCATTGCCTCTGTGAAGCGATGAAAGATGCGGAAGGGGTGCAATTCCTGCAAGGGTGCCTACCGAAGCTGGGGCTCGTCTGGCCGGGCTATCGCAAGGTGCGGCGGCAGGTCTACAAACAGATTCAGCGGAGACTGGAATCCCTGAGCCTTTCAACTGTCGCCGACTATCAGAGATATCTGGAGACCCATCCGGAAGAATGGACTGTTCTGGACTCTTTGTGTTGGATTTCAATCTCGCGGTTTTATCGAGACAAGGCCGTCTTTGAGTTTCTTGAGCAAGAGGTGTTGCCGTCTCTGGCTCGGCAGGCACTCGCGGAGGGTGGAAGCACTCTACGATGCTGGAGCATCGGTTGTGCGGGCGGAGAAGAACCATATAGCCTATCGCTCCTCTGGAAGTTGACACTCGAAGCTCGATTTCCGGCCATTCGGCTTGCCATTCTGGCGACCGACGTCGACGATCAGGCCATTGCACGGGCTCAGCGAGCTTGTTACACGCCGAGTAGTCTGAAGGATCTTCCGGAGAGCTGGCGCATGAAGGGGTTCGATCGCACGTCAGAAGGATTCTGGATGATCAAGCCTGAGTTTCGGGAACCGGTGACCTTTTTGAAACAGGACATTCGACAAGCGCTGCCCGAGGAAACATTTCACCTCATCCTGTGCCGGTACTTGGCATTCACCTACTTCGAGGGGCCATTGCAGAGCAAGACGTTGCGTGACGTCATAGCTCGAATGCATGTCGGGGGCGCCATCGTTCTCGGAAAAAACGAACGATTGCCGGACGGGGACGCCGGCCTGATTCCGTGGTCTGAAAAAGAGGGAGTTTATCGGCGAGCACCGGCAGCGCTCATGGTTCCATGACGTTCAACACGAGGTTTGCTTAGGGCTCGACCGCTGATACGAAAATGTGTGAGAAACGTGCGGAGCAAGTCGACTGGGACTTTTCCGTTAACTCAGCACACGCCGTACACGCCACGCGTCAACGCTTTGCAGAAGGATTTCATGTGGGCGAAGGCCTGCTGGACTTCGCGCTGAATTTGCGGACGCACGGCCGCGAGCGTCGTCCCGCTTGCCGGAATGACCTCGACGACTACGGATTGAGGCGAGGAAATCGGATGACCGATCTGGCTCGTCATCCATACAGTCACGTCCAGCAGCCCGTGCACTTTCTTATGGATGTCCTCCGCCAACATCTGAGCCAACACATTGTAGATTTTCCCCACGTGGGCCACTGGATTCTTGCCTGGCGCTGCCTCTGCACTGGCCGGCCGACGGAGTGAAATGATTCCGCAGACGCGATTACCCCTCCCGACTTCTCCGGAATCTCCCGCCTCCGCCGACGTTCCCAGCAGCGTCAGATAGGCGCCGGCCTCGCCGGCGCCGGGCCGATCCAGCACGTTCAAGAATACGTGCGGAGAGACGCCGTTCCCGCTCTTACGTGTCACGAAATTCGTCAGCACCCGTTCCACCAACGCCTTCCGGTGAAAATACTCAGACTCATTGCGGATCAATGGAGCCAGAAATGGCATGGCCACCGTCAGACTGAGATCCCTGCCCCTTCGCACAGCGAGGACCTTCACATCTTCTCCCGTGTCAGGAAACTCTTTCTTAAAGGAGCGGCCGTTCAGATATTGTTCGATCTGGAACACCAGACGCTCCGTCGGCGTCAGCGGGGCGTACCCCACGGTGGCGGAGGTATCATTGGCGACGGGTTCCTGCGGCCGTTCGGTCACAGAGCAAAGTTCCTCGGATGCCGGTTTCAGTTCAACTTGGCATTCCAGATCCTTGAAAGGCTTGACGCGCGGCAAATGCTGCTTGAACCATTTGTATGCCGTGCGTTCGGCAATCGCCTGTACCGGGATGCGCTTGCGCTTCCATTCGTAGGTGGCTCGATCGCCCATCACCAACCGCATGGGAGCCAGCATCGACCCTCCTCCGAAATGACAAGCAACCTGGCCGGCCACCAACATCCCTTTGTCGGCATTAAAGTGGAGGACGCGGCCGCACCGCTTGAGATAGGCCTGCGCCAGCTCGACCGCAACGGATTCCATCACGGCGTCGCAAATGGTATCGGGATGACCCAGCCCCTTCCGCTCCACAATCTCCATCGCTTCCTCTGCGGGAGCAATTCGAGATGACTCGAGTATCATCGGCTCAATCAAACCCATAGGCTCAGACCTCCGCAATCCAGGCCACCGCTGAGCCTGGTCGCTTTTGATGGAGCCGGTGGAGTCCGGCTGCCTTGGCCACCTCTAGCGCTTCCTCAAGCTCTTCCTTCGTGATGCTCCTGTTCAGCGGCGCATATCGGCGTCACATACACTCAGCCTCACACCCTCTCAGCTCCCGACAGCCCAACGCCCCATCAGATATTGGCTGCAATTCGGGCATCGTCCGGCCTGAAGCCGATTGTCCACCACGGAGAATCCCGATCGTCGGATCACGACCGTTCCACAACCTGGGCAGACCGTGTTCTCGGCACCTTCTTCTTGAGGCACATTTCCCAGGTAGATGTAACGCAACCCTTCCTCTTGGCCGATCTCCCTGGCTCGCAGTAACGAACTGATCGGCGTTTCCCGCCAGTGTTCCATCTTGTAAGCAGGGGAGAAGCGGCTGATATGCCAGGGGACATCAGGCCCCAGTTCGGCCTTGATGAAACGTACGATGTCTCTCAACTCGCCGTCCTCGTCGTTCAACCCCGGAATCAGCAGCGTGGTGAGTTCGATCCAGACGCCGAGTTTCTTGTATTCCCGAATGGCCGCCAAGACCGGCTCCAACCTGGCTCCGCACAGTTTCTTGTAGTAGCTATCGCGGAAGGATTTGAGGTCGATGTTCGCCGCGCCGAGGTACGGCGCGATCTCTCGCAGAGGATCGAGCGAAATGAATCCGTTCGTCACAAAGATGTTACCTATCCCAGCCGCCGACGCTAGTCGTGCTGTGGCGAGGGCCAGTTCGTAGAAGATCGTCGGTTCCGTGTAGGTATAGGCGATGCTTCGGCACCCTGTTCGTTCGGCCTGAGCCACCAGTTCGGAGGGAACCACCGGCGTCCCGATTCCCCAGCGTGCCTCGGGTGGTTCTGACTCCGCACACCACTCATTCGCCGGATGCGCACCGGCGGTGGATGGCGTCTCCACGTCCCGATCCACCAACTCCTTCAGCTTCGGCCATTGTGAGATGGTCCAGTTCTGGCAGAACCAGCAGCGAAAATTACAGCCGACCGTTGCAATGGAGTACGCAGTGCTTCCTGGAAGGAAGTGGAACAGCGGCTTTTTCTCGATCGGATCAACCTCTGCGGACACAATGCGGTCTGCCACCCGCGTGAAGAGTTGGCCACCGTGATTGATCCGAACTCCGCAAACCCCTCGATGGCCCGGCGCAATCTTGCAATCATGGGGACAGAGCGTGCATCGGACGAAGTGGTCCGCCATGGGTTCACAGTACAACGCGGGCTGGAGATCGGTTGGCATGGGGGTTCTCTCCTGATGTCAACTGTAGAAGGTCAAAAAGAGCAAAGCCGGTGCCGTTCAAGGGCACGAGGAAAAACCAAGCCCCTATGAGAGGTTGGGGCATAAACACAAGTTCAATGAACCTACCCACCGGGTTAAGATGCCACAGCGCCAAGATTTCCTCTGTAGTGCAACGCCACACCTTCATCGACTCAACAGGCCTTTGGCCCACTATTTCATTCAACGGCGTGGCATCGTGATTGCTCCTTTTCAACATGACGACCTTGACTGCTTAGCGAGGGAGGGCCATGAGACGTTCCGATCAACGTCCCTTGTGCTGTACACTCACTTGCGTCGCCATCATCAGTCTTCCAATCTGGGTTTCCTCATGTGGCCGAGCAACGGAGTCTTCTTCCATGGATTCCAACCGCGAGACCGAGCGCAACCGGATGGTTGATCAGTACATTGTCCCTCACGGCATTAAGAGTCCCGCCGTGATTGCTGCGATGAGACGTGTGCCGCGCCATCGCTTCGTGCCGTGGAGGTATTCCCTGTTCGCCTACATTGACGGCCCCTTGTCCATAGGTCACGGCCAGACCATTTCGCAACCCTCTTTGGTCGCCGAGATGACGGATGTACTGAAGCTCAAGAAGACGGATAAGGTTCTTGAGATCGGGACCGGATCCGGCTATCAGGCCGCCATCCTTGCCGAGCTAGTCGACAAGGTCCTGACCATCGAAATCGTGGAGCCGCTGGCTCGTCAAGCGGAACAGGCGCTGGCGGAGCTAGGCTACAACAATATCCGAGTTCGCGTGGGCGATGGGTACCAAGGTTGGCCCGAGGAAGCCCCTTTCGACGCCATCATTGTGACGGCCGCACCAGACCACGTCCCGCAACCGCTACTCGACCAGTTAGCGATAGGTGGTCGACTGATCCTGCCGGTCGGTCGAGGCATCCAAAGCCTGGAACTCTATCACCGGACAGCAGAGGGCTATCAGCGAAAGACCCTCACCCTCGTGCGGTTTGTGCCGCTGGTTCGATCCGAAGAGAAATAGGGACGAACCACACCGATGGACAGAGCCGAGAACGATCCGTCCTCACTCTCACGCCGCATCGGCTGGTTTACCGCTTCCTGCGTCCTCGTCAGCAACGTCGTCGGCACGGGCATCTTCACCACAACAGGATTTATGGCGCGTGATCTCGGCCATCCCGCGTGGATTCTTTTCATTTGGCTGATGGGAGGGCTCATCGCCCTTGCAGGCGCGCTCTCCTACAGTGAGCTAGGGACGGCCCTTCCGGTGGCCGGTGGAGAATACATCTACCTCTACCGAGCCTATGGTCCCCTCATCGGGTTTCTAAGCGGATGGACATCCTTCGCCGTCGGCTTCAGTGCCGCCATTGCGGCAGGTGCCATGAGCTTTGCCGCCTACGTGAATCAGCTTCTTGTCTTTGATGGCGATCAAGGTCTACGCTCGACGGTCATCGCTCTTGCCCTCCTCTGGTCCATCACCGCATTTCACCTTGCCGGAAGAGGAGCAGGTGGCTTGTTTCAACGAACGCTGACCGTGGTGAACATGGGAGCCATCTTCACACTGATCGCGGCAGGCGTGATGGGAGGGAAAGGCGAGTGGACACATCTCAGCATTTCCGACACACAGACAACCCCGAGCATCGGGCTGTCCATCCTGTCATTGATCTTTGCCCTCTACGCCTATTCGGGATGGAATGCCGCGGTCTATCTGGCCGGAGAGGTCAACGAACCGGCTCGTACCATTCCGCGGGCTTTGATCAGCGGCACGGTGTTTGTCACATTTCTTTATCTCACGCTGAACCTGTTCTACTTCTACGCGTTGTCCGTCACGGATTTGGCTCAACCACCACTGTTGCCCGTCGCGAGCAAAGTCGCAGTAGCGCTGCTGGGCTCGGACGCTGCACGGTTCGTCACCATGCTGCTCTGCCTCTTAATCACAGGAGCGATCAGCGCCATGGTGTGGGCCGGGCCACGTGTGTACTACGCGATGGCGAAAGATGGGCTGATTCCCGCGTACTTTTGCAGAACTTCAGAGGCACGAGGCACTCCGATCCACGCCATTCTTCTCCAGAGCCTATGGGCCTCAGTCCTGATTCTCTCAGGGAGCTTCGAGCAGCTGGTGATCTACAGCGGCACCGTGCTCACAATCTTCAGCGCCCTTGCAGTGGGAGCAGTGCTGATTCTGCGCCGCAAAGAACCTCATCTTCCCCGTCCCTACCGCACACCGCTCTACCCCTTTGTTCCCTGGTTCTTCATTCTCATGTCGATGGTGATCATCTGGAACGCAGTCTCTGAGCGACCATTGGAAGCAGGCTTGGGACTCGCGACTGTCTTGGCGGGAACACCGCTGTACTTCATCTGGCAACAGTTCGGTGAAACCCGCAACTTCTGAATCGATGCCGTGGGGAGGTAGGATTGAACGTCCGAATACTGCGGACATTCGCAACAGGGTGGACGATTCTCCTGCTGCCTAACTCCCCAACCTCTCCGTCTCCTCATGTCGACGTTTGCACGGTCATTCTCCTAACGCGGCGATATTTGGATTGATCCGATCGTTCAAACCTCATCCGAGTTGGTGGCATTCCATCTGCACAAGTGCGCAGTACTCGGAGGTTGGATGTTGAACACGATTATCACAAGCATGCAGCTCTAGGGTATTGCCCGCGTGCATATGATTGTCTGTTACAGCGAACTTCTAGATTGGAGCCTGGAACGGCAAAGGCCTATTCACCATCCACTAACCTTCCCAACATTCACACAAGGAGGAACTCATGATACGCACGATCGTGATCAGTCTTGCTACAGCCACCGCAATGGCCGTCGTCCCGGTCGCATGGGCGCAAAGCGCCAAACCGGAACCGAAGCCGTACACCCAAGCGTTTCTCAAGAAGGCGGCTGAGATGCAGCAAGCCCAAATCTCGCTCGCCCTACTTGTCGATGGACGGGCGGCCAGCAAACGGGTGAAGGAATTTGCTGAGGAGATGATCGCCACCCACAAACGGATCAGCCGGGAGATACAAGAGATGGCAGGCGCGAAAGGCGTTCAGTTGCCTTCGGAGTTAAACGACGAACACAAGAAGAAACTGAAGGAGCTCACGTCACTATCCGGCCACGCATTCGATCGCGAGTACATGCAGTTCATCCTGTGGGATCACCAGAGGGATGTACAAGAGTTCGAGGAGAGCATGCAGACAGTGGAGGATCCGGAAGTGCTTCATTGGTCGTACAGGACCCTTCCGATGTTTCGGGCGCATGTGGAGGAGGCACGATGGATCAAACAGTCGCTGCAGACGAGTTAGTCAGCAGAGACGCTGGCGGCGATGATGGAAGAGGGATCGACCATGCATGACCTCTGTTCTGGTCGCAGCCGTTGTATCACTGTGTGGCGTGCGGTCCGCCCGTGCGCCACCGCCCCCCCGAAGGGCATTTCCCCCTTTCTGCTAGCCGCGAAACACGAATGGATTGACCCCGCGACAAGGCTCTAGAATCGTCATCAGGATGATCCCGCGTCGCATGCTGCGTGTGTTCACGTCGATGTGGGATGTACGAGGGCGTCTTGTCGTGAATGCATCCGTGGCAGGTCGTGCCAGGCCCGGTTGTTCGCTCGGACCACCCGGCTCACGTACAGGGATCCGCTTGCTCTCCTGGAGGAGGGAGCTTACTTCCCTGTCCGCTTCCTCCTCACTCGGTTCAAAACCCCGTTGTTTCCATGCACGCACGAGTTGCGCTACCAGGGCCGTGATCAGGAGCACCGCAAGCGCCAGCTCTCCCCATTCCATCATCGGCGCTCCTTTTCAGTCGGTCCGGTCGGCGGCTCTTCACCAGTTCCGGCGATTGCGTCACGCATCGAGGTGTCCGCTTGCACGTTCTTCATTCGGTAATAATCCATGATGCCGAGGTTTCCCTGACGAAACGCCTCCGCCATCGCCTTGGGCACTTCGGCCTCCGCCTCGACTAGCCGCGCCCGCATCTCCTGTTCGAGCGCGACGGCCATCGCCCGGCGCTGTTCCGCCTTAGCCTGGGCGATTTGTTTGTCTGCGTTGGCCTGGTCGATCTGGAGCTTGGCCCCGATGTTTTCCCCCACGTCCACATCCGCAATATCGATCGATAGGATTTCAAATGCGGTGCCGGCATCGAGTCCCTTGCTCAGCACGTGTTTCGAAATGTGGTCGGGGTTTTCGAGTACGTCTTTATGGGTCACCGCGGAACCAATTGTGCTCACGATGCCTTCACCGACCCGCGCAAGTACGGTCTCCTCGCCCGCGCCGCCCACCAGCCGGTCGAGATTGGTCCGTACTGTCACGCGGCAAATAGAATGGAGCTGAATGCCGTCCTTGGCAACCGCCGCAATGCGGGGCGTCTCGATCACTTTGGGAAGCACCGACATCTTCACCGCCCCCAACACATCACGCCCGGCCAAGTCGATGGCCGCCGCGCGCTTGAACGGCATAGGGATGTTCGCCTTGTCCGCGGAAATCATCGCGTTGACGACGTTCACGACGTTGCCACCGGCCAAATAATGCGCCTCCAGATCGTTGAGCAGAATGGAGAGTCCGGCCTTCACAGCACTGATGCGCGCGGTGACCACCGTGTCCGGAGGAACACGGCGAAGACGCATCCCGATCAGCGTCACCAGTCCCGTATAGGCACCTGAAGCCCAGGCTGCGATCCACAAGCGCAGGGGAATCAGGTACAGCAAAAGCGTGCCGCCGACGATCACCAGGATCGTCGTGGTGATGATTCCCAACAGACCGGTTTCCATTTGGTTCATGACGCACTCCTTTCAGGACTCGGTTGGATGGGCCGGACAACGATACGATTGCCATCCACTCGAATGACCTCAATGGTCTCACCGGCTTCAATAAATTCGCCTTCCGTCACCACGTCAACCCGCTCGTGGTTGAAGTGAGCGATTCCGGCTGGCCGCAACGTTGAGGCGGCGGTGCCCCGTTTGCCGAGCCAGCGCCGATCCGTTTCCGGCGCAGAGGCATAACCCGACTCAGCCTGCAATCCAGTCTCCAGCACCAATGGCCGGCCGAACGGAAGACGTGGAACGACCCTCAGAAACGCGAGCGCCACCACGATGGCGATCAGCAATGCGAGCATCACTTGTCCCACGGAAAACAGAATCACGCCCCATGTGGCCCCGGCTCCCACAAGGCTCAGCCCAAGCCCACCGAGCAACGCCGCAATGCCGAGCCCCCCGAAGATGCCGAACCCGGGAATCAGAAACACTTCGATCGCCAGCAGGATCAGTCCGATCCCGATGAGAAGCATCTCTTCCCATCCGGCAAGACGAACCAGCCAATGGCCCCATAGGAAGAGGGCCATGCTGGTAAGACCAACCGCACCGGGCACACCGAAGCCAGGCGTCTGAATTTCAACCAGGATCCCGAGCATCCCGACCGCAATCAGAACCCCGCTCACGACCGGATGTGTGAGGACCCGGACCAGCGATTCCGCCCAGGTTTCCTCCGCGCGACGGACCTCGGCATTCTCTAGCTTCAATAGGCTCAACACGCCATCGAGTCGGTCGGCGCGGAAGTCGGCCAGTTTGTGTTCCAGGGCTTCGTCGGTCGTGAGTGTGAGCAGTTTCCCCTTCTCAATTAAGCCAGGGACCTCAACGTCCGCATCCACCATCGCTTCAGCAAGTAACGGAGGCCGTTTACGGGTTTCCGCGGTCGCACGGAATTCCTTTCGCATATAGGAGACCGTCTTTTCCTCGACCGGCTGAGCTGGAGTCCCCGGCAAACCGATCTGGACTGGTGTCGCCGCCCCGATCGTACCTCCCTCCGCCATGACAATGTGTTCCGCTGCCAGGCTGATCAGGGCCCCGGCCGAGATGGCCCGTTTGTTGATGAACGCGACCGTCTTCACCTTCGATCGCAGTAAGGCATCGCGGATCAGGACCGCGGCGTCCACGCGTCCACCGAAGGTGTCGATTTCAAGAATCACCGCTGCGGCGCTACTCCCGGCGGCCTCGTCCAAGGTCCGTTCAACGAAAGGCGCCAGACCAAGGTCGATCACGCCTTCGATCGGCACGAGGTACACGACTGGGCTGGCCTGCTGCGCAGACGACAGGTGAGCCGGCACAACAGCCCACCAGCCTATGACCGCAGCAAGCATACAGCCCCAACGCAAAACACACCCTCTCTTCGCGCTTGCCACGCATCTCTGTGTCACCGATCACGCTCCATGTTGCGGCCACCCCAGCTTCCAACCTTCACCCACCACCATCATCATTCCTCTGCAACCACGGCAGAAGATGCGAGCCTTCGTCGGATCAGTCCACTTGGTCTATTCCGCAACGTCAATGCCAGAGGAGACACACCACCACTTCGAGCACAACCACATGGAAAAACAGGAAGTTCTGATCA
>JAOUHJ010000047.1 GCA_029865225.1 Nitrospira sp. | reverse complement strand
GGGACACACGCCGGAGGACATGTATAATGATCACCTGCCTGCACGGCATGTCGCCGCGTAGGCATCATCCGCCAGGCGCCACTTATGAACTGGCAAAGACTGTCCAAACAACCGGAGCCACCTCTGTGTACTGCCACGAGGGACAGGAGCGAGGGGTGTTCCACGAGGCCAAGAGTTGGGCAATCAGGGCTTGAGAAATTCAGACCTGATCGTATAGGTTCACACCCTATGAATTTCAGTTCGTCACGCAGGAATAGCTGGAATGCCTTGATTGGTACGGTCACGGTCGCTGTCGCCATCCAGGGATGCACCTCGCCTCGTTCTCCCGTGGTGGAACAGAAGACCGTCCCCGTTGTTGATGGGTCTGTCAAGGTGCGAGAGCTACGAAAACAGATTCGTGAGAGAGATAAACGAATCGAAGAGTTAGAGTCTCAGCTCGAGGTGTTGAAATTAATTGACCAAGATTCAAAAAATCAAAAAACTCTGCTCAGACCCCCGACAACGTTGGAACCTCTTGAGTGACCGGAATCCACCCTTGGGATAATCGGAGCGGGCGCGACGGTTTCCTACGTCTTTCTGATTGGCTCGGGGGCAGTGCCATTCCAAAAGTTCAGGTATCTTCAGCTCAATTTCGGCGGATGGTCAGCAGCATTATGTCGTATGGTAAAGAGGGGTTCGGTATAACGTATGAGGCCCAACCGATCCCGGATCGTTACTCATGATGGTGGGGGGCCGCTGAGGCTGTCGGCATGGGGGCCGAAATGCATCCCTCGATGAACTCGACTTTGCATTGCCATGAGGATGCTGCCTCGTTCACCCGGGTGATCACATCTGCCGACTTCACCATGCTGGGGCTAATATCCACGAGCACATGACCTGGGACGAGATTAAAATTGACGCCCGTCACGCCAGGAATGGCTTGTAGGACCTTATGTATCTCCGCTTCCTTGCTGCTACAGCCTGATCCGCTCAGCGTTAAGGGAAGCCGCTCCTTGATTGGTGGAGTCGCCGAAACCGGCAAGGAGATGGCGAGGCTTACGAGGACAAGCGCGGTTGAAATGGCTCGATGGTACCGGACGTTGGGCATGACATGAACTCCCCTGTTGGTCGGCTCGACGTTGCACTCACAATGACACATGTGTGTATAGGGTACAGGAGGCACATTCTGTTGTCGAGGTGGTGCCCAGTGGAGTGCAGGTTTCCCTATAACCCAGTATTGCTAGCGTAGGATGGTGAAAGGCGATGGACTCGGTCTTGGAATCTAGCGATAATATGCGCCTATGAAGGATAACTCCCATCGAGCCTGGCCGGAAGTCGTCGGGCTCATTCCTGCTGCCGGCCGAGCGAAGCGCCTCCAGCCGTTCCCCTGTAGTAAGGAATTGTTTCCCGTAGGGTTTACGAACGATCCACAGACGGGGATGCCGCGACCGAAAGTGGCAGCGCACTTTCTCCTGGAAAAATTCAAAGCCGCCGGAATTTCGAAGACCTTCATCGTCATCCGCGAGGGCAAATGGGATATTCCTAACTATTTTCAAGAGGGGCAAGGTATAGGACTCTCGCTTGCGTACCTCGTTATTCCGGGGTCCGCCGGTCCCCCAGACACCCTCGATCGTGCATATCCATTCATCACTCAGAACCGGATCGCGTTCGGCTTTCCGGACATCCTCTTCGGTCCATCCGATGCCTATGGACGATTAATCGAACAACAGGAGAGAACTGAGGCAGACGTGGTGCTCGGTCTGCACCGCATTGAGGATACACGCATCTGGGATATGGTGGACAGCGACAGGGACGGGTGGGTCCGTGAAATCGTGATGAAACCAGCTTCGACCACACTGACGTTCGGCTGGTGTTTTGCCGTCTGGACACCGGCCTTCTCCGCGTTCTTGCATCAGTTCCTCCGTGCTGATGCGACAAAACGGAATATGTCCGTCCTGGCAAGCACGGCGAACGACCCTGGAGGGGACTTAGCAGTGGGGGTCGTGTTCCAGGCAGCGCTCAAAGCCGGTCTGAGGATTCAGTCGGTGAAGTTTCCACAGGATGGGTATCTCGATATCGGCACGCCAGAAAACCTTGCTCGAGCGGTACGGCAACAAGCCGCAGGGTGACGCCAAAATGAGCATAGCGTCTTATTGCCCACGGGCGACTTACTTAGATTGGACCAGAAACGCTTTCGAACGAGCATTACCACCGCTGGCGATGACATCGATGAACGACATGCCTGGCCGAACATCGGGAACGGTCGCCTCAATGGTCGTCTCGTTGACATACCGATAGTCAATCTTAGCGGAACCTGCCGCACTAAACGCGACGCCGCGGAAACAGTCTTTGGTTCCAAACTGCTCCCCTCGAATCGTGATGGTCTGACCTGGTTTGGCTTCGTCCGGTTCCACTGTGATGATTTTGGGCTTCTTGCTGCTGTCGCAGACTGGGTCTTTTTCGACGGTTCGCTCGTCATGTCCTTTGATCGATTGCGCGTCGTGTAACGTATAGCCGGCCCCGTCGACGATCACGCCTTCTTCGGCGAGCGAACGTTGCGCGAATGGGGGCATCGCCAGGAACGACAGTATGGTGAGTGACAATAGGAATCGGGGAGTCATTCGACCTCCTTCTCTTCGAAGTTACTGACTCAACATTGGGACATAGGTTTCTCCGACGATCGCTTGACCGATCGGAGAGAGAGCGAAGTCGGTAAACGCATCAACCAAGGCATTCGGATCGTGTGGTGACAGGAGCAGCAGAGGCCGTCGCAGGCTATATCGCCCGTCCTGCACTGTCGGTGTTTCAGGCTCGACATGATCGATCTGTAGTAGACGCACGGCGACACCGTGGGACACAGCTGAACGACCTGTGCTCAATGGGACATAGGCCACCGCAGACAGTGGCGGAAGTGTACCGACGACGGTCTTCACGACCATGTCGTCGGCGGCGATCATGGTGGCCGTCTGAGGAGTTTTCCCCAAAATGCCAAGGCGTGATTCGAACGTCTTTCGGATAGTCAGATCGTCCGGCCGGTTGATTAGCAGAATTCTGCTCTCTGGTCCGCCCACCTCAGACCATTCTTTGATCTTTCCTGAAAAAATATCGGCGACCTGCTGTAAAGTGGCGTCTTTGGTAAAGTTGGAGAAATGGACTAAAATGCCGATTCCGTCCCAACCGATCTGTGTTGCGCGTAACTCTCGCGCCGCAGCTCCCGTGATAGCAATGTGGGCATGTCCTGTCTGCACTAATTCGAGTGGGTTGGAGTCCTTCTCCCACAGGATATCGACATAGACACGAGGGTTGGCCTTTTCAAAGGCCTGCGCCATCGCTTCAATGGTGGTCTGCTCCGGTCCGTTCCCGGCGAGAGAGAGGGTTCCTGCCAACTGGCTCCAGGCTGCTGACGGAGACAAGAAAAGGATAATGCTCAGAAGAATGAAAAGAAACAGTCGATGTGCTGCGAGGGGACAGCTCGACCGACTGTGCCATAGGTCGTGCTGGAGGGCGGGTGTTGTCGGATTATGATCCAGAGGGCGATTCTTCATTCGATCCTGAGTCTGAATCAGAGGACATATTCGGCGGAGGCATGTTACGCTTGGCGTTCAACGGTGGCAGTTTGGTGAACCGTTGCATCCGCTCCTGACCCATCGCCTTGGCTTTGATCTCGGTGAATCCTGGCTTACGGTCACCGCTCACCGAAGACGAAAACGAAGACATGAGGCGTGTCGCCTGCCTGGCACGACAATGGGGGCACTCAGTGTCTTCAACCCTCGCATAGACTGATTGAGTGGCTTCGAATTGCCGGGCACACTGCCCACAACGGTATTCGTACAGTGGCACAGAGTTGGATCCTTTCCATACTTGAATTGAACAACCTGAACGATATCAATTGAGCACTGTAGTACAGGCCTTGACAAGCTGGCCTTCTCTAAGCGATCTTGACCGGCCCACACAATCCGTTTATTGTAACAAGTTGCGCCTCATAACTGCCAGCTTCACAGGAGGGTTTCGATGCCAGTGCTGATTCGACGATACAAGGGTACCAACGGGATAATGCAGGAAGAGCGAATCGATGATGAGGATCGGATCGAGCGCTATATGAGGCTCTTCGAGAAAGATGACCTCAAAAAGCTGCAGACTGGCGTGAAGTGCTTCATCGAGAAAGATGAATGGCAGCTCCTTCCTTGAGCCGGAAAAGAGGGGTGAGGTGGCCCGAAGTTAGACGGACGGTTTTCTTTCTCACCACTGAAACCGCACTCGCCCGCGCATGACCTACTGGGTGCACATTGCTCGCGCAATCGACCGTGTGACGCTTCACCGAGACCGATGTTCGGAAGTGCCGTCTACGGCAACCTCCAGCGACTTCTGGGAAGGGGGTTGGTTTGACTATCCAGATAAAGAACGAGCGCTGCGTGCCATGGAGCAAGCAGGAGTCACTCGACAGCGGATGTGCACGCTGTGTAAGCCTTAGCGCATGACGTGCGCGGGCCTGAGGTGCGTCGTCCGCCTGCTCACACAGAACTCAACGCATCGCACCCGGCACCGTTACTGCTAATGCCGCGATTGGCTCTCCTATTGACGACTGTCATCTGGGGCGCGACCTTTCCTGCAACCAAGGCGGCGCTGGAACAAATTACTCCACTTTCCTTCTTATTGCTCCGATTCTTTATCGGCACGCTGCTTGTTCTCGCGTGGTTGGCTGCCAGCCGTCGTCGACTGCACTATGATCGTGCCGTCTTGAAGGCCAGTGCGCTCACGACCGTCTTCCTCTTTTTGGGCTACCTACTCCAAACCGTCGGTCTGGAGTATACAACGGCTTCCAATTCGGCGTTCCTCACCGCACTCTACGTGATCTTTGTCCCATTGCTGCTCATGCGGATCGATCGACGCGTGGTGTTAGCGACGGTCATTGCCGTGGTAGGGCTCTGGTTGCTGATCAAGCCTAGTGCGGCGTTGAATGTAGGAGATCTCATGACGCTCGGCTGTGCCCTTGCCTTTGCGGGACATATCATTTGTCTCGAGCGATATACTCGACAAGTCGATGCCCCATCCTTACTCGTCTGGCAGATGGTGGCGATGACCCTGCTGTTTCTTCCCGCTCCTTGGTTGGAAGGGGTTCCAGCCGGCTCGTTTGCTCCCACGACGGTCTTGCTGATCGGGTTAGGGGTCACCGGTGTACTGGCTACGCTGGCCTTTGCCGTCCAAATGTGGGCCCAGCAACTTGTTCCTGCGCAGCAGGTAGCATTATTGTTTGCATCGGAGCCGGCCTATGCGGCATGGTTGTCGTGGTACTTTCTTGGAGAGATGTTGGATCCGCAGGGATGGATCGGGAGCGCACTCATCTTATTGGCTGTGGTGATTGGCGCATTCGGCGGTTGAGTGTGTGAAAGGAGGAGGGGATGGCGCAGAAGTTCGGCAATGGGCGATGGGTTCGTGAAGGGTTCTTGGATAATCGAGTCGAAGGAACCGTGGTCGGGCGAGTTGTGTTTGCGGTGATTGGCCCGGTCGATTTATGTTTGCGGGGTAACTTTAAACCGGACATCGCCGGCGAGGTGATCGGATTCCGCAACGGCCGGTTTGAAGACGACGACATGGCGGGACAGGTCATCGGCGATATGGCCAATCCACAGATGGGAACCGTGAACCTCATTTCGCTCGATCCGCACCCCAATCTCGAGCCGCATCCCTATGTCGAGTGGTTTACGTTCAACAAGGACCATTATCGCTTCCAGCTCAGTCCTGGTGATGCGTGGGTGCTGTCGGATGAGGAACGAAAAGCGATTGATGGAGAGAGTCAACGAATTCGAGCAGCCCTGGCCGATCAAACGTTTGACCAGCCAGGGTCTGATGATTGTGCGGAGTGGGTTTAGCGGGCGGTGAGCTCGAGCTCTGGCTGTGCGGTAGGCTGTTCCGCAGCCGGCTCTGGCGCCACCACCTTCGTTTTGAGTACGCTGCGGTTGGAATCCTGTTTCGTCTTTCCTTCTCGCACGTAATCGGGAACACCACGAACGTCCCAGATCAGTCCCAACCACTCAAGTCCCTTGAGGCAGTAGTAGGTCATGTCAACCTCCCACCAGTAGAAGCCTTGTCTGGTCGAGGCGGGGTAGTAGTGGTGATTATTGTGCCACCCTTCACCCATGGTGATCAGGGCAAGGAAAAAGTTGTTTCGGCTGTCATCGCCGGTTTCATACCGTTGTGAGCCGTAGACATGGGACAAGGAGTTGATCGTGCAGGTTCCATGAAACAAGGCCACGGTCGAGATGAAATAGCCCCAGATCAACATCTGAGGACCGTTGGTACCGAGTCCAGGTGCCGTGGCTTCCAGCAGTTTGCCGAATCCAAACATTCCAACTCCAGTGAGGACCGGAACCAAGACATCAAATCGGTCAAGAAACCGCAGCTCAGGAAACTTTGCAAAGTCGGCAATGCCCTTGAGGCGAGGCGCATAAAACGTCTGCGACATGATCCAGCCCATATGGGACCACCAAAACCCTCCTTGGCGCGGGGAGTGCACATCCTCCGGTGTGTCGGAATAGATGTGGTGATGACGATGATGGCCGGCCCACCACAAGGGACCGCGCTGTGTGCAGGTGCCACCTAACAGCGCAAATAAGAACTGAACGGTACGAGTGGTCTTAAAGGTGCGATGTGAAAAGTAGCGGTGGTACCAGCCGGTGATTGCAAACATACGGATGTAATAGAAGGCGACAGTGACGGCGACGGCGGTCCAGCTCCATCCAACCCAAATGACACCCAAACACATCAGATGCAACACAATAAAGGGGACACTGCGCACCCAGTCTACCTTGGGAGGGCCTTCTGCTTTCGTGTGCTCAAGGCCGGCCCAGGAATCAAACCAGCGCATCACGGAATAGAAGAACTCCTGGGCTTTAGTCGGTCGAATCGTTTGCACATTGGACATACAATTCTCCTCTTAGTCGGGGGATCGGCAACATCACTGCGGTGGGAGACAGGGAGCCGGGGTCCCGATTAGCCTGAATGATCGCCCTGCTATAGGTTGGGACCTCATTATACACAGAACGTCAGAAAAGTGAAACCAGACTTTTCAGGCGACCTCGGGAATCCTAAGTGTACCGGAATAGTGGCGTTTGTCTACTAATCGTGGGGAGTTTCCCGCAAGAGAAGCAGGTCGTTTCCTCCACTATCCACGCAATTCCTGCGTGACAGCACTCCGCCTAGACACATGTACGTAAGATCGTTACACTGGGGCCCTTCATTTTTGTGGCGGCTATTGGGTCGAACCAGGCGAGACGCACGCGATGTCGGACATCTTCATCAGTTATTCGAGCGAAGACAAAAGCCGAGTGCAGGCTCTCGCGCGAGCCTTGGAGCGGAAGGGCTGGTCGGTCTGGTGGGATCGGCGTATTCCCGCAGGCAAATCGTTCGACGAGGTCATTCATGAGGCGTTGAAGGCTGCCAGGTCTGTCGTGGTGGTCTGGACCAAAACGTCGGTGAAGAGTACCTGGGTCAAGAATGAATCGAGGAGTGGCCTGCGGCGAGGGGTCTTATTCCCTGTCATGCTGCTCGACGAAGTCGAGATTCCGTTGGAGTTTGAGCATCTACAAGCTGCGCACTTGATGGATTGGCAACCGGGGCAGGAGCATGCCGGGTTCGACCAGTTCATCGACGATCTGGCCGGGGTCATTGGCGCGCCCGTGATCTCTTCCGCGCAACCATCGTTGGTCGAGCAGTCCCAAGAACCAGCATCTGTGCGACCGAGTTTAACGCCTGAACCAGATACAGAACGGCCTCGATCGGCCAAGGTGGAACCGGAGCCTGAGAGATGGGCATCAGAACCATCTGCTGCCACGGCTGGGGCTGTGAATTCCGACTCGCCAAGAGCATCCTTCAGGTCGCAGGCAGCAACGGAGTTTTTGGAAATCGGGCAAGAATCGGGGCATGTCAACGATGATCGGTCGAGTGCATCGACCGCCGAGGCTCCATCAACGCCGTCTCTCCCCATTTTCCCGATCGGAATCGGCCTGCTCGCGGCCATAGGAGCGCTCGTCTATTTTGTGGTGTTTTCACAAGGTCCTTCACCCGGGAAAAGGAATGAAACCCCATACCAACCTCCCGTGCAATCGCCGAGCACCAGGACGGAGGTGGTCACTCCGCCCACTGCACCGGAACCGATCAAACAACCTTCTGGAGTACCGACGCAAACGAGGCCAACTGTGAAGCGGGGGGGGGCGACGGCTGATGAGACTGTGGCAGCCAAGCCGCGACCGACAGCTAGCCCTGCGAAGGACATTATCGACAAGGACGGCGCGCCGATGGTGCTCATTCCGGCCGGTGAGTTCATGATGGGTTCCCGGGACAATGACGAAAGTGCCCAAAACGATGAGCGGCCAGCCCATCCGGTGTATCTGGACGCCTTCTCTATCGATCAATATGAAGTGACTACTTCGCGCTATGCCAAATTCTTTCAGGCGACGAACCGAGCCGCGCCACACTACTGGTCAGAGCAGGTTCTGAAGCGGCATGGGAACAAGCCGGTGGTCGGGGTGGACTGGAATGACGCCACCGCCTACTGTGCCTGGACAGGAAAACGCTTACCCACCGAAGCCGAATGGGAGAAGGCTGCACGTGGAACCGATCAACGGGTGTATCCTTGGGGAAATGCGTCACCCAGTGAGCAACGGGCGAATTTTAGTCACTGCTGTGATTTTAAAGACTACGGAGCGCTGACAGACGTTGGCTCGTATGAGGCGGGGAAGAGTCCTTACGGCGCCTACGACATGGCTGGGAACGTCTGGGAGTGGGTGGCGGACTGGTATGACGAGAGCTATTACGGCAAAAGCCCGGATCGGAATCCCAAAGGGCCATCGGCAGGGCAATATCGTGTGCTCCGCGGTGGCTCCTGGGTCTATGTACCGGTCAACGTGCGCTCGGCAAACCGGCTCTGGAATTCCCCGTCGGAGCGCTATGACAGGATGCGGGTTCCGTTGTGCCCAGGACATACAATAACCTTTACCCTTTGACCCTGTTTCCTTTTCTCCGGTTCTTGGCTCGTTGTTTCTTGCCGCGAGGCATCGAGCACTAGTCGGGGGTTCTCATGACCGAGGAAGGAATTGGCAGTCTTCCAGCCGCCGTGATGAAAGCCTATGATGTGTTGCTCTGGCTTATCAACCACGTGGGCAAGTTTCCGCGTTCGCACCGGTTTGTGCTGGGAGAGCGGATCGAGTCGCGCATGCTGAACGTGCTCGAAGCGTTGGTACTGGCGGCTTATGCGCGAGACAAGCGTGACCATTTGCGGCAGGCCAACGGCGATGTGCAGGTGCTCCGGTTGTTGGTACGAGCCGGCAAAGACCTGGGATTTACCAGCACGAAGCAGTATGAGTTCATCTCGCGCGAACTAGTCGATCTGGGGCGCCAAATCGGCGGCTGGACGAAGGCCCAGGCAGGCTGATCGATGGGCACTCTGTTTCAGCGTATGACGTCGTTCCCCAATCTGCTGCAGGCGGCCCGTCTGGCCAGCCGCGGCAAGCGCCTACGTCCCAACGTGGCATCGTTTGCTTTGGATCTGGAATCAGAGCTGCATCAGTTGCGGCACGAACTCGTCTCGCGCTCCTATCGACCCGGCCCCTACCGCACGTTTCTCATTCATGACAAGAAGCCTCGCTATATCAGCGCGGCGCCCTTCCGCGACCGGGTGGTGCACCACGCCCTTTGTAATATTATCGAGCCTATTTTCGATCGCAGCTTTCTCTATGATTCCTACGCCTGTCGAAAGGGCAAGGGGACGCATGCGGCGGTGGATCGTGCGTCGTCCTACGCCAGACGATTCCGGTACGTGCTCAAGTGTGATGTAGAGAAATATTTCCCAAGCATCGACCATGCCATCCTCCTCGATCTGATCGCCGAGCGGATTTGGGATGAGGGGGTGCTTTGGCTTACCCGTACGATCCTGGAGGGTAGCAATCCGCAACCTAACGCGCGGTACTACTTCCCAGGCGATGACCTGTTTGTTCCATTTGAGCGTCGCCGGGGAATCCCCATCGGGAACCAGACGAGTCAGTTCTTTGCGAATGTCTACCTGGACAAGCTGGACTATTGTGTGAAACAGACGCTCCGCGTGCCGGGCTATGTCCGGTATGTGGACGATTTCCTGTTGTTCGATCACGACAAGCAACGTCTACACGAGCATCGTGCGGCCATTGAGGAGTTCTTGGTGCAAGTACGCGTCCGACTACATCCGCGTAAGTGCTTCGTGGCCACGGTGGCCTCGGGGTTTACGTTTCTCGGCTATCGGATCTTTCCCACACACCGTCGGCTAGATGCGGACAATGTGCGGCGTTTTAAGCGGAGGCTCCGGCGGTATCACCAGGCCGTGGAAGATGGGCGCATGTCAGACTCTCAACGGAAGGATTGTATCCGCAGTTGGATAGCACACGCACGGCATGCGAACACCGCGCGTCTGCGAACGCATCTGTTAGGCGACTTAGTCCTGTAGGTGAGGAGTCAGGGTATTTTGAACGGGAAGTGGGTTAAAGAGATAAGAAGAACTTGGCTGGGGTTCATCCAGCCATACGGGGTCGGTCGTTTTTTGTGATCCGCGGTGGCTCCTGGAACAATGAACCGGACAACGTGCGATCTGCAAACCGGAACAGGAATACACCGACGAAACGCAATGACAATATCGGGTTCCGTTGTGCCCAAGACGCCTGCCCGATGGCCGGAGTTCGAATCTTCATGGGGAAGGCTCGGAGCGTGCCGTTGGGCGTCCAGATCGATCCCGGGCTGATTGGCGCAGTTGCCAACAGCCGAAGAATGCACCGCCTGCATTTCGGACCGGTCAAGTGACCCGACACTGGTCCAGGACCGGCCCGAAATGAGGTTTGTGGCTATTTGGCATGCACAGGATAATTAAAGAGTTTGTTCCACAAGGGGGGATGTGATGGCAGATGAATATTTTCTTGAAATCGATGGGATTGAAGGCGAAAGCCACGATGCTCGGCACCAGGATGAAATTGAGTTGGATGGGTGGTCGTTTGGTGGGGCGGCGTCGGGGTCTTTCCAAGCTGGTGGCGGCGCTGGCGCCGGAAAATTCAACGCACAGGACTTCCAGTTTACGGCGAAAGTGAGCAAGGCGTCACCATTGCTCTTTCAAGCCTGTGCGACCGGGAAGCACTTGCCGAGAGCAACCTTGACGGCAAGGAAAGCCGGAGCGAACCCACAGGACTACCTAAAGATCACGCAGACGGATGTGCTGATTGCGTCCTACCAACAGAGTGGATCGAGTGGATCGGATGCGCCTCCTCGCGATCAGGTTTCGTTGACCTACGCCAAGATTGAACTGGAGTACAAGCCAATGAATCCCGATGGGTCGCTGGGAGGGTCAGTCAAAGCGGGGTTCGACTTGAAAACGAACAGACCCGTATAGACAATCGTGGGAAGGAGTCTTGTAGGAGGCGGCTTGCCCTTGCTAGGGGCCTGCCCTGAGTCAATCGAAGGCCGCACCACGAACGGACTCCTGAGACACAAGGCGAGCGTCTACTGACCCGACCTCTATTCCCCAAGAATATCTACTTTGATGTGGCGATGCCCGCGGCGGATGCGGTATCGATGAAAATCGGCCAGTTCGAGCGTAAATACTTTCGTTGTGCGCAGCGACTCTGCAGCGACAATGACGGACGCGTCTGCCAGATCCATGGGGTGATCGCCGTACTGTTCCATCAATTCGAAGGCTCGTGCCGTCGCGGCTTGATCCAGAAACCAGAGAGACACACCATCATCAAGGACGAAGTCCCGAAGACAGTCTGCGGCTCGGCTATTTGGTGTTAAGAGATGAAAGGTTTCGGTTAAGACGGGGATGGTGGTAAACAGGGCATCTCGTGTGGTGCGAAGAATATCTTTACATAATGTATATTCTGCATCTTGATGGTCAAACAGCGCGACGAACGGTCCCGTATCGACGAGGATCATCGGTGAGATTTTCGACGCAACGCGACTTGCATGCCGCGCCGGATGTCGGTTGAAGGGGCAATCGCATATCCGCCTGGTCCAAGATCAAGACGACTGTAAATGTCGAACGCGGACTGGTGAGAGCGGCGGCCAACTTCATCGCGTAAGACCAACACCCCTCGCTTGAGGGCTGTGGACACGGACCAACCTGTTTTCTTCGTCACTTGCTTCAGAACTTTTTCGGTTTCGTCGTCTAGACGAACGGTTCGGAGGCCCATAATCTCTCTCCCTTATCGATCTGTTATGCAGACTGTTATACATCACGCTCTTGTCGTCAACTCAACTGACATGACTTCGGGATAGACTTGGCTAATGATTGAGTGCTGAAAGATTGATGACCGCAGGGTTGGAATTGACACCTTCGCTGATGCACCTCTAGAATGCCGCCTACTATGAATGACCGATTTCTGAAAGCATGCCGTCGCGAATCCGTTGACTGTACGCCCGTGTGGTTCATGCGTCAGGCCGGGCGCTATATGTCTGAGTATCGCACGCTCCGTGCAAAACACTCGATCCTGGAGATGTGTAAGACACCGGAGCTGGCGGCGCAAGTGACGCTCCAGCCGATCGATCGGTTTCCGCTCGACGCCGCCATTATCTTTGCCGACATTCTTTTGCCGTTGGAGCCGATGGGGCTCAATCTTGAGTTTGCAGCAGGAGAAGGCCCCGTCATCCATAACCCGGTTCGTGACCGGGCTGCAGTGGACCAACTTAAAGTCATCGACGGTGGCGAGCTGGATTATGTCGCCGAGGCGATCAGACAAACGCGACGGGCTCTTGATGGGCGCGTCCCGTTGATTGGATTTGCCGGGGCGCCGTTCACGCTTGCGAGTTATGCCATTGAGGGTGGAGGATCCCGCAACTATCTCCATACCAAACAGATGATGTACGGCGATCCGACGGCCTGGCATCGGCTGATGGATAAGTTTGCGCGTGTGATCACCGGATATCTTCGTCGGCAGATCAAGGCGGGGGCTCAGGCGATTCAACTGTTTGACAGTTGGGTTGGGTGTCTTTCGGCGGGCGACTATGCCGAATACGTCATGCCACATGTCCAGCTGATTTTTGACGGCCTCAAGCGAGAAGGCGTACCGATGATCCATTTCGGCACCGGCACCACCGCTATCCTAAGACAGATGCGCGAGGCGGGCGGTGATGTGATCGGAATCGATTGGAGGGTCCACTTGGACGAGGGCTGGACGATGGTCGGACACGATCGGGCCGTCCAGGGGAACTTGGATCCACTGGTGCTGTTTGCACCACTCCATGAAATCGAACGGCGAGTAGAAGATATTCTGCGCCGAGCCGATGGGCGTCCAGGGCATATTTTCAACCTTGGGCACGGTATCCTTCCCACGACACCGGTCGATCACGTGGCGGCGACGATCGATATGGTGCACAAGCTGAGCCAACGCTAATGGGCTCGCAACAATTCATCAATACCTGAGAAAGAGCGGATGGCTACCTCGAAACGTTCGACCGCAGTCTTACTGATGGCGATGGGCGGGCCCGATTGTCTGGAGAACGTCGAGCCATTTCTGCGAGATGTTCGAGGGGGGAGGCCGACTCCACCGGAGCTAATCGAGGAGATCCGTGAACGGTATCGTGCCACCGGAGGGAAATCGCCGGCGGTCGGGATCACCCAAGAGGTCGCCAAGAAACTGGAGCGACGGCTCAATGAGTCTGGTGAGGAGCGATTCCGGGTCTACGTCGGGTTGCGTCATTGGCACCCGTTTATCAAGGAAACGTATGGGGAGCTGTTGAAGGAATCACCGGAACAGATCATCGGGCTGTGTATGGCACCACAACAGTCCTCGCTGAGTACTGGAGCCTATAGGAAGAAAGTGGAAGAGGCGCGTACGGAGCTGGAGGACCGTACAGAGATCAACTATGTGGGTAGTTGGAATTGTCATCCCAAGCTGATCGCTGCCATCGTTGAACGTATTCAGGAAGGACTTCGGAAGTTTCCCTCCGATGTACGTGCAACAATTCCGGTGTTGTTTACTGCCCATAGTCTGCCTGAACGGGTTGTGGCAATGAAAGACCCCTATCCCAACGAGGTTCAAGGCACTGTGGAGGCGGTGACGCAGCTCTTGGGGAATCAGCCGACCTACTTTGCCTATCAGAGTCAAGGACGATCGAGCGAGCCTTGGCTGGGGCCGACGGTGGAAGACATGCTGGATACCATGTTCCAGGAAGGACACCGACAGGTCCTTGTCGCTCCCATCGGGTTTATCTGTGACCATGTGGAAACGCTGTACGATATCGACATTGAATTAAGACAGTTGGCCGCCAACAAGGGGATGCGTCTCGAGCGCATCGCGATGTTGAACGATTCACCCGCCCTCATTGAGACGCTACGCGATATTTTGGCGGCACACGAATCCCATTCTTGCATCCAGTCGTGACTCGACCTCGCACAGTCGTCATTGTGGGTGGCGGTATTTCTGGCTTGGCCACAGCCTTTGCGCTCCTGGAACGAGCGTCCACTGCTGGCCTTTCCCTTCGCTGTACAATCCTCGAAGCTGGATCCTCCTGGGGAGGGAAGATCGTCACCCATAGGATCGGCGATATCGTCACGGAAGCGGGGCCGGATTCGTTTCTTTCTCAAAAACCTGCCGCTCTTGACCTCTGTACCAAGCTTGGGCTGGCCGACCAGGTCATCAATACCAACGAGACTGTTAAGAAGGCCTGCGTTCTCTATAATGGACGGATGCACGATTTGCCGGAGGGACTCCTTTCCTTTGTTCCACGGCAGTTGAAGCCGTTCCTTCGAAGCGGGTTACTCACGTGGACAGGTCTGGTTCGGATGGGACTGGAAATCGCAGTTCCCCCCGATCCTTCGACTGAGGATGAGTCGCTTGCCGGTTTTCTTCGTCGGCGGTTCGGCACACAGGCGTATGAACGAGTCTTAGAGCCGCTTATGGCAGGAATCTACGCTGGAGACGCGGAGCAGATGAGTCTGCGCGCCACGTTCCCCCGCTTTCTTGAACTGGAACAACAGCATGGCAGCGTGGTTCGCGGCATGATGGAGGCTAAGAAAACAGGTTCGACAGCATTGTCAGGACAGCCGCGGCGTACGATGTTTGTGAGTTTGAAGCATGGACTCGGTGATCTGGTGACTGCATTGACGCAACGGTTGACGGAGCAAGGCGTGGAGCTTCAGCTCGGGAAACGGGTTGAAGCGCTCCGCGTTAGATCGCACGAACTTGGCCGTTGGATGTACGACCTGATTCTTCAGGATGGATCGGCGCTTTCTGCTGAAAGTGTCGTGCTGGCAACGCCGGCCTATGTTTCTGCGGATCTGTTGCGTCCGTTGAGCCCGATAGCTGGAGGGGTACTGGATCTGATTCCCTATGCGTCGACCGCTACGATTGCCATGGCGTTTCCCCGGGCGATGATGAGCGAGATCGAAGGGTTCGGGTTTATCGTGCCTCGGGCAGAGGAACGTGACTTAATCGCGGCGACTTGGACCTCGCTCAAGTGGCCGCATCGTGCCCCAGCGGATCAACTGCTGGTGCGCTGCTATGTCGGAGGAGTAGGACGGGAGGAGATTTTACAACTTGATGATGCAGCCTTGACGGCGAAGGTCAGAGCCGAACTCGCTGCGTTGTGCGGGGTCAGCGTGGAGCCGACTTACACGGAGGTGAATCGTTGGTGGAAGGCGATGCCGCAGTACACCCTCGGCCATCTGGACCGATTGGCACAACTCGATGCAGCCGTGAGCCGCTATCCTGGTCTCATCCTCACAGGGGCCGGCTATCGCGGAGTCGGCATTCCCGACTGTATTCGCGATGGAGCGATTGCGGCAGAGCGTGTCGTCCAAGATCTTATCGGTGGAACTGGATCGGGACGGCGTTCTGTCTAAGCAAGGATGTAGCCTCATCCACAGACTAAATCCCAGGCATCGTTCATCGATACATCCAGGCCCTCGTCAACGGGAGTTCGGTGAGACCGTTGGCTTCCTGGCCAGTGGCAATTACCTGATAGACGTTGAGCCATCCCTGAGAAAACGCCAGCGAGGAACCTGCCAAATAGGTGCGCCAGACGCGCAACGTTCGATCCCGGACCATCATCTGAGCGGCACTCAGTGTGCCTTCCAGTCTACGCGACCAGTGGGCCAGTGTGCGGGCGTAATGCGGCCTCAAGCTTTCCACATCGTACACTTCGAAGTTCTGTGCTGCCATCTCTCGAATAATGGTGTGGAGATGAGGCAGTTCTGTGTGGGGGAAGACGAACTTCTCCATGAACTCGCTGACGCCGGATCCGACAGTGCGACCCTCCGCATCGGATGAGGTAATGCCATGGTTCAGGAAGAGCCCGCCATCGCGCAGCATGTTCCGGACGGCCCCGAAGTAGGCAGGAAAATTTTTTTGACCGACATGCTCAACCATGCCGACACTTGCAATTTTATCGAACGTGCCTTCACCGAACTGTTCTGGGGCATCCCGATAGTCGAGCTGGAGTACCCCGACGCGTGGTTGAAGGCCTGCGGTCCTGACCCGTTCCTTGGCGAAAGAAAACTGGTTCTCCGACAGGGTAATGCCGACGGCGTGGACGCCGTAGTGTTACGCCGCATACAGAATGAGCCCACCCCAGCCACAGCCGATGTCGAGTAATCGTTTTCCCGGCCTGAGCCGGAGCTTGCGGCAGATATAATCGAGCTTGGCCTCCTGAGCGGCATCGATCGATTCCTCTCCCGTCTGAAAGTAGGCGCAGGAATAGACCATACGCGCGTCAAGCCAGAGTCGGTAAAACTCATTGCCGATGTCATAGTGATAGGCGATGTCCTCTTGATCCTGTTTTGGCGTGTGTCGTGCCGTCAGTGCGGCAATGCGGTTTGTCGGGGGCGATCCATCGGCCGCCACAAGGCGTTCGGCACTCGCGATGACGGCCATAATATCGCCCTCAATGTCGAGGCGTCCGTCGACAAATGCTTCACCGAGTGTCCCTAACGTCGGATGGGTAAGAGTTGGAAGCAAGGCTGGATCGCGGATTGCCATCACGACGCGAGGATCTTGCCCGAAGTTCAAACGTGACCCGTCCGGGAAGATCAGGTCAAGCGGCTGGCCTCCCTGCGCCCTCACCCTTTCTGCCAAACGCTGGATGCGCTGGCCAACGGCCTTTCCGACGATCCTATTGGTCGCGTGAGACAAGAGATTGTGATGGGGCATGATGACCTCCTTGGAGCGATAAGTGGGATCTTGGCTGACTATGTGTGCTGCGGAGCACAGCACATCAGAGCATCAAGGTTCTTTGGCTGCGAGAGGTTTCAACAAGGAACCGCTATCACTGCATCAAGCGAATGTCGTACCTGCCACATAGCATGGAAATTCAAGTCATTAGAAGCAGATGTGCATGGACGAAGCTTGGCACTGCGGTGAAAATCCACATGTGAACAGGCGGGGTGGGGCTTCTCGCAACAGTCCGACTAAAGAACGCGCTGGTTCTTATGGAAGAATAATACTCTGTTCCGGATAGCCGAGTTCTTTGAGCGTGATCTCGAGGGAATCAACCATTGGTGGAGGACCGCAGAGAAAAATACAGGTGTCAGGAGACGGCGCCGGCAGGTGTTGTTGCAACATGTTGGAGGTGATGCGGCCTGTACCGCCCGACCATCCGGGTGTTGGCTGCTCCAGGACATAGTGACAATGAAAGTGTGAATATTCGCGCACATGACGTTCCCACTCTTGTCGGAAGATAATGTCCGATTCCGTTTTATTAGCAAAGAGCAGGAATAGTTCTGCCTCGATCTTGTTGGTGAGAATCCAGCGGATAATGGAGATCATTGGGGTGATGCCGGTACCTCCGGCTACGAATCCCACACGCGTTGCCATGCCATCGACCCAATGCCCGCCTGTGTTTGGCCCACTCATGAGCACTGTATCTCCGATGCGTCGATCGTGCAGGTACTTTGAAACAACGCCGGTGTCGTACCGTTTAACCGTGAGATCGAAGAAACCTGTGGCACTGGGTAGGGAGGATGGGGTGTAGGCCCGTTTGAGCTGTTTTTCATTCAACGTCGCATGGACGTAGAGAAAGTCACCGGGCTGCATGTCCAGCGTGGCGTCAGCCGGCAGTTCAAAACGAAACGTCTTCGTGTCGTGTGTGTCGGTCTCGATATGGATCAGCTTGTACGGGCTCGCTGTCTTAGTCTTGATACGGGTGGTGGAAGACATCATGGTTTACCTCAGTGGGTCGAGCGTTATCGTGGAGAGGTCTGGGCCGGCCCTCTGTTTTTAGCCTTATGATCAACCGCCTCTTTGGCTTCTAGGCCGTTCAGCACTGGCCGAGCAGCTGTCACGTTGTGGCGAACGGCTTGGGATAGCCAGTGCCGCGCTTCTTGCGTATTCCGTGTCACGCCTCGACCATAGGTGTACATGACCCCGAGAACATACATCGCTTGTCCATTCCCAGCTTCTGCCAAGCGGCGCAACCCAGTCGAGGCCTTTTTATACCAACTGATGGATTCCGGCGCTTGTCGGCCCTTTTGCTTTGCATAGTATTTGCCAAGTCGATACTGAGCGAACGCATCACCTTGCTCCGCCAATTGAACGTCGGGATTCGGATTCGACGGTGACTTTTTTGCTGGTGCACGCGCAGGGGTCTTCTCATTGTTCGAACCCGTTTCTGTACGATCCGCAGGATGAGGTTCTGTCGTAGATGGTTTTGGCGGCTGGTCCTCATGGCTCGTGGGCTCGGGTGAAAGCGGATGGTTTTCAGGAGGAGGGGAGGATCTTGGTTGCTGGGGCTCGGCCTGATGTTCAGGTTGGGATACAGGGGGCAGGCTGAAGTCTTCCTCGCGACTTTCGATCCTGGCGGCCTCTGGCTGGGATTGGCCACATTCCTCGGTTGGATTCCCCGGGGTATCCTTGCTGGTCGCGTCCTGGCAGGCTGAATCATCCTGTGAGGCGGGGGGCGATCCTATGACCGTCCAGGCGATCCAGAGGGCTGGGATGAGGACCAAAGTCCATCGGAGCAGTCGGCGTCGTAGGATGGTCCGATCGCTGGGAGGGACGATGACGAGTCCGGGGTAATCCTTCTTGGCCATGCCTTAGGTACAGAGAGGTCTTTGGTAGAGTCTATCAAGCTGATTGAACCGTAGCTGGACACTGTCCAATCGGTACAGTTTGACAGTCGGTGGCCTACCGCGTTTACATGGAGCGGTCAATGACAGACTCCGCATACTGTACCGTGAGTTGCCGTACGGAACCTCTTGTCCTGCAGACGCACAAGATCCTATAGTAGGGCAACGCAGCTGCTGGACAAGAAAAACCCAGGAAATCAGTCGCATCATGCCATCAATCGAGAGCGTCCTCACTATCCTGGAAGTCAACGGTCCCTTTCGGGAACCGCGAGAACAGGTCTTTTCCTATGACTATTCTATCCAGCGAGCAACCTGGATGACCCCGCATGGTGTCCGCGTGAAGGTTTCTATACCGGATGAGCTCGAGACGTTCAAGAGGCGTCTGCTGGGGGTGGTGGCTGGTTCGCCTGGCCAGCAACTGTTGATGAGTAACATTCTCTCTCGGGCGATTGCCGATTGGAAGATTCGGGTTGCCGATGAAGAAGGTTTATTGACCGAACGACGCGACGTGATGTTGGGCCCGTTTATCGGTCCGCTGAGCCATCTCTTTGTGAAACTGGAAGCTCTGTTTGAAGCGGCTCAGGCGCCTGTCCGTGAGGAGGTCAAGCGAAGGGTTGGACTATAACCTCCTCGAGCCCACGCGAAGTGTGTAGTGCATGCGCTAAAAGATTCGACGATGATGTTTGGAGTGTACGCCGGACTCATCGGCAAATCCAAGGGAGCCGGTATCCGGGGTTGCGGTGTCATTGAGATCAATCCGGTAGTAACCACGGACGTGTTCCATCGCTACTTCGAAGGGAATGGCATTTGGATAGAGTGTTCCCGGCGCATGAGCCCCTCGTGCGAGCGTGCGGATTGTATCCGGATCGGCGAATTGCTTCTCCGAAAAAATAAAAATGTCCGCGATGGCGTGGTCGCCCAGTTTGTGACCCGGTGTGGTCGCTGGAAGCTGCTCGCCAAGAGAGCCATCCAATCGCGCATCCCGCAGGCGTTTTAAGAGGGCCACGATTTGACTATCCGTGGCTTGCGAAGGTACGACCAGCCCCAGGACATTCATGTCCGGGATCGTCGTGTCGACCTTAAACATGACGGGGATCGCTTCCGGGTCTTCGATGATAGAAACCGTGGGACCTTCGGTGCCGGTGGCTTGTTTGTTCCGTGAGCTGGGGACGATCAAGGCGACGAACAGCCACAATCCTATGAGAGTACCGAAGACCACCAACAACGGGTGAGCTCCGGCACGCTTTCCTTCCTGGTACGGGTCCTCGTTCTTGCTCATAGCGTTCGATTGTCCATGTGTGGAGGTGTGTTGGGAGTGGGAGGCTCCAACCGGCGCTTGGCTTCCTCCCAGAGCATATCCATCTCAGCAAGTGTCATGTCCATCAACGTCCGACCCTGTTCTGTAGCCTGTGCCTCCACCAGGTGAAACCGATCGATGAAGCGATTGGTCGATCGGCGCAGGGCCTCTTCCGGATTGACCTTTACAAAGCGGGCGAGATTGACGAGGGAAAATAGGATATCGCCCAACTCTGCCTCGATGTCCGTTCGGTCGTCGGGCTGATTGGGGGCCGGGTCGGCGCCCGCCTGAGCCAGTGCGCCCTTTAACTCGTCCACTTCCTCCGCGACCTTTCCAAAGATCTGCTCGAGACCCGCGGCGTTGTGCGGCCAATCGAATCCGACCCGTGCAGCCCTGGCTTGTGTTTGATAGGCACGGAGCAACGCTGGCAGAGTTTTCGGCACGCCGTCCAGCGCAGAGCCTGAGCCTCCAGCGGCTTCGCGCTCGGCACGTTTAATGTGTTCCCATTGATTCAAGACCTGCTCGCCATTGCTGAGGGAGCCGGCTTGGCCTTCGGAGCCGAAGACATGGGGGTGCCGGCGGATGAGTTTTTCGGCCAGTGTCTCCAGCACGTTCTCTATGGTAAAGGTTCCCTGTTCGTTGGCGATTTGGCTGTGGAAAATAACTTGTAGGAGCACGTCGCCCAACTCCTCTCGCAGTTTGGCATCGTCGCGCTGGTCGATCGTCTCCAAGAGTTCGTACGTTTCTTCAAGTAGGTAGGGCTTCAGGGACTCATGGGTCTGTTTCCGATCCCACGGACATCCTTTTTCGGCGCGTAGGGTAGCCATTAACTCAACGACTTTTGTGAAGTGATGCGACATCGAAGATCAACCCTTCTTGTCGGTTCTCTGTGAGTCCTGCAGTGGGGCCACTCTATAACGACGGCGACGTGCTCTTCAATCTCTCTGATGGCTTGCGGGTAACCAGGCCCTATGGTAGGGTACCGACGTTGCCTAAGGGGTTCTGAGAAGAGGTTGAGGAATGGCTGACGAGGAGCAGGGGTTCGTCATTCGTGACAAACGAGCAAGCGCAGGAGGAGAAAGCCCTTCAAGTACGACTGCAACCACAAAAGGATCACCATCCTCTGCGACCGCATCCACTGATGAGCCGAGTCGCGCGGCTCCGGCACCTCCGGTGACATTCTCTTCATTTGTGATTTCATTGGGTTCGTCTTCGCTTATGCTGATGGGCGAGCAACTGGACCCCCAACAAGCCTCCATGCCTGTGAACCTCCCACAAGCGAAAGAGATTATCGATCTGTTGTCTGTCCTGGAAGACAAGACGAAGGGTAATCTGACCTCTGACGAGCAGACTGTGCTCCGTGACATGCTGTATGCGCTTCGTATGAAGTATGTCACCTTGGCCTCGCCGAAATAAGATCCCGTTGTTCTGCTCGTTGTCCAAATCACCGACATCTTGTGTACTGCGTGTGGGTTTTGAGACGGTTTCGCAAGTCGGCTATAGTACTAAGGATTGCTCAGTGCTAACAGTGCCGGTGGCTGTAGGCGTGTGAATGTTCGAGCCAAACTATTCCATGCAAGAAAGGGAATCCGCGCCAGGAGAGGAAGGCCTGAAGTCAGGTGTGATGGGTGCTCGGTTCAATCGTCGTGCTGGCGATCGAGTCAAGAAGCCTGAGCGCAAGGGACCGCACCTTCGTCCTGTCTGGATCGTCCTGATTCTCCTTGTTCCTTGCGTGGCGCTCACGTTGTACTATTCGCAAATAGTTTCGCCGGACGTCCAAGAGACCGGTTCCCTCCTCCCCACGACCAGTTATGCCCTCGTGCTGCTCTTGGTCAATTTGGACCTGATTGGTTTCGTCGTGCTCGTGCTCTTGTTGTCACGAAATCTGATCAAAGCCTATTTTGAACGTCGCCATCGACTTGTCGGGTCGGGATTCCGCACGAAACTCATCGCCGCGTTTATCGGGTTCTCATTGATCCCTACGGTCTTGCTGGCGGTCCTCGCGAGCGGGTTGGTCAATAAGGTCGTCGATGTCTGGTTCAGCGAACATATTGAAAAAGTCATCAACGATTCATACGAAGTCGCGCGCATGCAGCATGCGGGACATGTATCGCTTGCGGTGAATAGTGCTCGGGCGATCTCGCAGGAGCTGTTCCGTGAGGATCTGCTCATTCCGGAACAGCGGGATCTCCTCATCGCCGCCATGGCCAGGAAACGTATGGAATATGGGGTGGCTGGGATCGAAGTCTTCTCGAACAAGATGGAGACCCTGACCAAAGCGCTTGATGCTGATATCCCGATTGGTGTGTTGGAATTACCCATCAGTCAATTGGTGCTTCAAGTGATCAATGGCAAGCAGGAGTTTACCTCTGTGCAGGAAGCTCAGACCGGCCGACTAGTACGTGCAGCGACCCCCGTGGCCTCCGGAGGTCGACGCGGTGACTTGGAGGGGGTTGTCGTGGTCGAAACCTACGTTCCAGAGTCGCTGTTGACGAAAATGGAGCGGATCGGCCGCCAGTATTCGGAGTATAAGCAGATCAAGGCGATGAAGAATCCCATCAAAGCCGGGGCGTATCTGTTTGTTGCCGTGGTGACCGTGCTGATCCTCTTCAGTGCCACGTGGTTCGGATTTTATGTAGCGCGCGGTATTACGGTTCCCATCCAACGGTTAGCCGAGGCGACGGAAGCGGTTGCCCAGGGAGATCTCTCTGTGCAAATCGATGCGAGGGCGACAGATGAGATCGGGACGCTGGTCGAGTCGTTCAATCGAATGACGCAAGATCTTCAAGGAAGTAAATCCAAACTAGAAGAGGCGAACCTGACGCTCCGGAATACGAACGTGGAGTTGGATCGTCGGCGAGCCTATATCGAAACAGTGGTCGATACGATTGCCGCCGGCCTTTTGTCCATCGACCGACATGGGCTTGTGACCACATTTAACCCATCGGCTGAGCGCATTCTTGGTCTAGAGGCTGATCGGTTCAGGGGGCGGCCTGCCAATGAAGTCTTCAAGGAGTTTAGCCTGGACTTGTTTCAAACCGCCTATGATCGAATGTTGGCCGACGAACGAGACGATCTCGATCTTGAAGGACAGTTGGATATTCAAGGGAAACTGATTACGATCGGCTTAAAGGGTTCCCGAATGAGGGACGAAGCCAACAAGGATTTGGGATTCGTGTTGGTCTTTGAAGACCTGACGGAGTTGATCAAAGCCCAGAAGGTGGCCGCTTGGCAGGAAGTGGCACGGCGTGTGGCGCACGAAATCAAGAACCCTCTGACCCCTATCCAGCTCTCTGCACAACGGCTGCGCAAGAAGTTTTTTGAGAAGTCTCCTGATCTGGAACGGGTCTTCGATGATGCGACCAATGTCATCATCAACGAAGTCGGGAGCCTCAAGGAGATGCTCGATGAGTTTTCAAAATTTGCCCGCTTGCCCGCTCCGCAGATGACACGGCAATCGTTGCATGAGGTGGTTCGAGAGGTGGCGACGCTGTACCGGGAGGCGCAGAAGGATCTTGATCTCATTCTTGAGTTGGACGAAGATCTGCCGCCACTCAACTTCGATCGGGAACAGCTTCGGCGTGTGTTCGTCAATCTGTTCGATAACGCGGTTCAAGCGATGAATCAAAAAGGGCGACTATGGGTTGGAACGAAATACGATACGAAGCGACGGCGGGCCGTGGTGACCGTTGCGGATGAAGGGCCTGGTATTGCACCTGAGGATCAGGATCGTCTGTTTGTACCCTATTTTACTCGAAAAAAGACAGGAACCGGGCTAGGACTAGCGATTGTCCGTCGCATTATCACGGATCATGAAGGGCAGATCCAAGCCGGGAACAATCAACCGAGGGGAGCTGTGTTTACGTTTGACTTGCCTGTGTAGGGAAAACGCTTGTCGGTCGGCATGTGTGAATGATATCGGGTCAGGTGGTAGGGAGGAAAGATGTCGGCATCGATTCTCATAGTGGATGACGAAGACGCGATTCGGACGTCCCTACGGAGCATTCTCGAAGATGAAGGCTATGAAGTAGCAGTTGCTGCGACTGGAGCCGACGCGCTGAAGATTTATGGGACGGACCCGCCGGACCTCATGATTCTTGATATTTGGATGCCTGAAATGGACGGGCTCGAAACTCTGCGGAGGGTGAAAGAATTCGTGCCTCATACGCAGGTCATGATGATCTCGGGACATGGGTCCATTGAAACGGCGGTCAAGGCGATTAAGCTCGGAGCCTATGATTACATTGAAAAGCCGCTGTCGTTGGAAAATGTGACGCTCCGTGTCAAGCATGCCCTGGAGCAATACCGTTTGGCGCAGGAGAATCGGTCTCTGCGGACCAAGGTCCAACAGAAATTCGAGTTGGTTGGGCATTCTCCCGCGATGGAACGGTTACGGCAGCTCATCCAGACTGCCGGTCCCACGAACAGTCGGGTACTGATCGGGGGGGAGAATGGAACAGGGAAGGAGCTGGTCGCTCGGGCGATTCATATGCACAGCACTCGCTCGGATCATCCCTTCGTCGCCGTCAATTGCGCCGCCATTCCCGAGACCTTGATTGAGAGCGAGCTGTTCGGACATGAGAAAGGCTCGTTTACCGGCGCCACGTCGATGAAACGTGGACAGTTTGAACAGGCTGATGGAGGAACGTTGTTTCTCGACGAGATCGGAGACATGAGCCTCAGTACCCAGGCGAAAGTCTTGCGGGCGCTCCAAGAGCAGCAGTTTACGCGAGTCGGTGGAACCAAATTGATGAAGGTTGATGTGCGGGTACTTGCGGCATCCAACAAGGATTTGGAAAAAGAGATCGCCAAAGGCCAATTTCGCGAAGACTTGTTTTACCGCCTGAATGTGGTTCCGATCGTGGTGCCTCCCTTGCGGGAGCGGCGTGAGGATATCCCTGCCCTGGTCCAGCATTTCATGAAAGCCCATGCCGAGGAGCAGGGCTTACGGATGAAGGAAGTGTCCCCCGAGGCGATGGCGGTCCTTCAGCAGTACGATTGGCCGGGGAACATTCGGGAGCTCAGGAACCTGATCGAACGACTCATGATCATGGTCCCAGGATATGTGATTGAGGGTTCCCAAGCCGTCATGTCATTGCAGGGGAGAACGACCGGACCGGTCCCCGTCGCCGCTCCTGCCACCAGCCCCCTTCTGGCAAAATCGTACGACTCATTGCGGGATGCTCGGAATGCCTTCGAAAAGGAATATATCAGTCGTAAACTTCGGGAGCACCATTGGAACATTTCCCGGACCGCCGAAGACCTCAAGATTGAACGAAGCCATCTCCACAGAAAAATTAAGTTGCTCGACGTGGAGATGCGGCCTGAAGCGTAGCACCCCTATGGAAGGACAATTACGTTGCGCATCCGGAACAGGTGACGCTCTGAAATTGCGCCTCGGGATGGCTCTGCACGTACTCGGTGAGTGCGGTCTCAGAGATGCGTGCAGGGTGAGACTTTTTACAG
>JAOUHJ010000046.1 GCA_029865225.1 Nitrospira sp. | reverse complement strand
CCGCCATCGAAGATTACATGAACAACCACAATCAGAACCCGCGCGTGTTTGTCTGGACCGCATCTGTCGAGAGTATTATGGCCAAGATCGCCAAATGTAAAGAAGCGTTGGACGCACTACACTAGATAACCCATAGGCATTGCGGACAACCTGTATCGGATGGAGCACGGTGGTGCCCGGCGCACGTGCCGACGCACCAGCCTGATCCAACTGCAATCCGGCGAGCGGGCAATCCGACGCGATCAGGTCCGGTTGGGTTTGCTCTATCGCGCGAACAGCCTTCCCGGCAATTTTCATCGACAGGGGGAAAAATTCCGTTTTGGCCGACCAGGCACCATCGTGACCGGAACACTGTTCGATGACCTCAACTTGTGCACCCGCGCACTCCATAAGTTCCTTCGACTTAAACCCAATATTCTGATCTCTCAAATGGCAGGGAATCTGATACGCGACTCGCCCAGGGTTTATTGTGAAATCAGTCGCCAGATGACCGGCCTTTTTCATCCCCATGAGATACTCGCAGATATCGAACGTCCGCTCGGCGACCTGCTTGGTCTCCTCATCGCGCTGCAGCTCCGGATATTCACGCTTCAGCATCAAGCTGCAGCTGGCGGTTGGAACTACGACATCGTAGCCATCGAGCACCCACGGATGCAAGGACGCCACATTACTTCTCGCGGCTTGTTGAATCGCTTGCGTGTCACCGATATCGAAGCTCGGCATCCCGCAGCAGCGTTGCGGCGGTACCACAACCTGCACACCGTTCTTCTCCAGCACCTGCACCGTCGCCTTGCCGACATCCGTTGCTTGGTAGTTCACCAGACAACTGGCAAACAACGCGACCTTGCGAATAGGTGGATCAGCCTGAAGTCTTGTCGTTCGCCGGCCGAACCAACTGGGAAACGTCTCACGTGAAAAGTGCAGAAGCTGCCGGTCTTGATGAAGGCCCATCACCCGATCCAGAATACGGCGCACGAATTGGTTTCCCAAGAGACCGTTCGTGATTGAGGCCGTCGCGCTTCCCAGTTTCCCAATTGCATCCGTCATGGTGAGCAGGCGATCCCTCCACCGGACGCCGCGCTCAGCGGCCAAATGCTTCTTCCAGACGACCATCAAGTGGGGGAAGTCGATCTCATAGTGATGCGGTGGGGTATATGGGCAATGGTTGAAGCAGAGCTTGCAGTAGTAGCACTCGTCGACGACCTGATGGTGATCACTGGGAGTCAGCTTGGCGACATCCCCTTCATACACATCAATCCGATCCAGCAGGGTATTGAACGAGGGGCACAGATTGAAGCAGCGTCGACACCCGTCGCAGACCTCGTAGATCCGCAGTGTTTCTTTCTCCAACTGCTTCACATCGACCGGTTGGATGAGACTGAGACCTTTCATCGTTCCTCTTTCCCCAAAAACGACCAGCGGCCAGCTCTCGTCGACGGATTCACGCCACGTCGCCGAAAACTGACCGCTGAACGTGCGCTGATACCCCGGCTAGGCCTTCAGACTATCCAACCCTTTTTGAAACCGGTTGGCGTGAGATCGTTCGGCTTTTGCCAATGTTTCAAACCATTCGGCCAACTCGGGAAATCCCTCGTCTCGTGCCGTCTTCGCCATGCCTGGATACATCTGAGTATACTCGTACGTTTCGCCCTCGATGGCGGATTTGAGGTTCGCATCCGTGTTGCCCATGGGCACACCGGTGGCCGGATCACCGACTTCTTTTAAGAAATCGAGATGGCCGAACGCATGGCCGGTCTCCGCCTCCGAGGTATCCCGAAAAAGCCCACCAACGTCAGGATACCCTTCGATATCCGCGCGGCGAGCGAAATACAGATACCGACGGTTGGCTTGAGACTCTCCAGCAAACGCATGCTTCAGATTGTCATGACTCTTCGTCCCTTGTAAGCTCTTTCCCATATCACCCTCCTCCTTGTTAGAAGGCCCACCCTTCTAGTATGTACTTCACATTCTTCCTCAAGAATCGTTGTCGTCTGTAAACCGGGCCTTAAGATAGCGCAGCCATCGTAAGAGGTTCAAGGGGGCTTCTCTCCTGCATGCGGTCAATCGGGAGAACGACATCACAATTCCCCACCGATGGGGCTAGTGCTCGCTTGGATGGGCATATGTTAGACTCCACCGATTCAGAATGGCCTTCGATTTTTACTCATAAGGGTGCACGATGATCGCTAGACATTCCTTTTCTTCACGCATAACCTGTGTCATTGCGCTGCTCCTATTGATCGTGCCCGGTTGCGCCCAAGATTCGTACCAACAACGAGCCGACATCATCAAAACTCATGTCGGAGACTTTTACGATCATCTCAAGGCGAATCGAGTGAGTGCCGCCGTTCATGAGAACGAACAGATTGAAGTCATGGCTGATCAGATGGCTGAAACGGTCCTGAAACAAGGTCAGAAACAAGGGACGACGCAGGTCGAGCGGGAATTCGCCCTGATGAAAACCGCCAGAGAAACGGCCGCCCAAAACTGGATCGCCTTGGGTCAATATTTTACGATCAGGGAGCAACCGGAGAAGGCTCGTGCATCCTATCAACGTGTGATTGATACCTATACAAACGAGACGGAGCGTGTGTACCGAGAACAGGCCGTGCGAGCGTTGAACGACTTGGCGATCGTGTCAGAATCTGCTCCAGGCCTGACTCCTTGATTTGGTGAGACCGCGGCGCCAGCAAAGACATTCCCCTTGTAATCGACTGCCTATGCCTTTCCCGGCCCAGATCATCTTTCTGCTGCTCTCTCTATGGGTAGGGGTCACAAGCTGTGTCCACACAATTCATGTCGCACCACTTCCGGACAGCCCTCCATCTGCTGGTATTCCGAGAAGTCTTCAACTCATCACCAGCGCCCCCTCACTGGAAGGCGCCGACCATCGGCCAGGTATCACACTGCTGAAATGGTCGCAATCCGACCTCCACCAGGCAATCCTGGGCTACCTACAACAACGCGGCACCTTTGCATCGGTTTCAGGTGAGCCAGGTGACCTCACGCTTCGCGTGGCCACTAAACTGTCCCTCACCTCCCTACGAGGTCTCTATCATTACCGGATCGTCCTACAAGGGGAGATGAGTGAAGCAGAACAGCCCATCAATTCATATCATGTTGAACAGACAGTAGCCGGTTCGTCGGTCCGGTGGGTGACGGATTCCGACCGCGTCCCCATCGAAACAGCACTGCGGTTGGCCTTGGAAGACTTAACAGGGGAAATTGAGAAGGACCGGCCCCTCTACCTAAAACCGACCGACAAATCAGGACAATAACTGTTCCTGAGCGCACCCCCGGTCAGGCGAGAGCGGATTTGGCTGCCTTCACCGTCTCAGAAGCATTCACTCTCTGGGGAGAATCCTCCAGAGACGCTTCCATATATTCCGGACAATCGAGGCGGAAGGCTTCATCGCCAAAAGCCGCATCATAGAAACCACAGTGGTGGGGCGAATGCAAATCCTCATGGGCATCGGGACGGAAGTGTTCGCAAGACACACACATCCGTGCAACCTGAATTTCTCCCTGCAACTGAAGCGCGCGAATCAGTTTCACAAGCGTCGTCAGGAGAGCGACCTGCTCCTGGGTCGACAGATTCTCGGTCGCTGACGCCAGAATTTCCGGCCATCGGTTTTCCACGTAACCCGCTTTGGCCCCCAGTGAGGTGAGATGTACGGTCACGACACGGTTGTCGAGTTCACGGCGTCTCCGACGGACTAGCCGTTTTTGTTCAAGCGTTCGGATGACTTCAGAGGCTGTGGGCAGCTTGACGGAGAGTTCCCGCGCAATCGTTGAAACGGTCGCCGACTGGTTCGGCCGAGACCGGAGAAACGTCAGCACTTGGATTTGTAAGGGACCAATACCTTGTCGTCCCTTTCGTCTCCAGGTTCGGCTCTTCATCGCCAAACCTATTTTGGAAAGCCCCGTCACCAAACGATCAGGGAGCGAGTCCTGGTCGACCTGCGGTAGTGCTGACATATCCCCCCCTCTCCCTAAATATTCGTTCGGTGAGGGGCGTAGTCTATTGCGCTTTGGTCTTTCCCGTCAACCCCATCTCTAGGGTCATTATTCTCTATGGATTGCCAATCAGCGAACCACAAGTACCCCACAATGGGCATGTTGAACGACACGGGTGGATACACTGCCGAGCAGGACGCGGCCGATTGCACCTAGCCCCTTGGCGCCGGTCACGATCAGGTCCGCCTTCTCCCTTTTCGCCACGTTCAGAATTTCGTCGGCTGGTTTTCCCAGCTTCAGAGCTTCCTTGATCTGGAAGCCCGATTTCACCAGCTTCTCTCCGTATCGTTGCATTAACTGTTTTCCAGCTTCTTTTACCTCTGGATACTTCAAATAGGGCATCGCGTGCACTATGGTGACCAGTATAGGTTCTCGATCTGGACCATCGGGTGTCGGATTCATCTGGCGCATCAGAAACTTTAGTGCTTTCTCTGACGCAGCAGACCCGTCGATCGCAAGGACGATGCGTCGGACAGACCGCGGACGTTCTTTCACCACAAGGACGGAACAAGGCGCGTGGTGGATGGCATGATTCGAGACACTGCCCAGCATGAAGCGATCCAAGGCATCCAACCCGCGAGAGCCGATCGAGAGCAGACTCGCCCCGCGCTCTGCATATTTCATGATGGTGCCGGCCACAGCCCCTCGCTCCACCGAGACCCCTCCATTCAATCCTAATTTGGCCAGCAAGGCGATAGACTCTTCTTTCGCCGCCTTGGCTGCCTTCTCCAGCCGGTTGACTTCGGACTGGACATAGCGCTCCGTACCGGCCATGATCGGTTGCACCATAAACGGAGCCCTAACACTCGCCACGTCGACCACATGCAAAACACGAACAACCGGCTGCACGATAAATGGCATGTCTGCCAACCATTCAATCGCCCATCTGCCGTATTTGGAACCATCCGTCGTCGCCAGAATCTTCATGTTGGGTACCCTCTTATTTTGTATGGTTGCTCGACGACCTATCGTGCATGCCTTCAGCGCACTCCACTGAACCGTTCTTTGAACGCCTCTGCGGAAAGACCACTCAACGCAGCATATCGACCTACCAGGTCAGGATTGTTCAGATCGTCTTCCGTAAGCCGAATCATGTACTGTCGGGCGATCTGGTAGGACTGTGAATCGACCTCCACCATTCGAACCTTGGTCCGTCCTGTTGAGGAATCCACCATGTGCTTGAAGGGTATCGGAGTGAACCGTCCATTCTGAATCGAGACCATGGCCGACGTCCCGCCATCCAGCAGATACTGCGCGGCGCAATAGCCAAGGTCACGCGTATACTCGATATCGTAGGGAATCGGATCGGCGCAACGAAGCTCATATCCGACGTTCTTCGCCACAAGGGTCGTGGACAAGCCCAGCGAGTGAAGCTGCTTTGTCAGCTCCCGCCGCAAGACGTCGCCCACGTCCACTTCCGTCATGCGTATATGACCGTGCTCGTCTCGCTCAACATGCTCCAAGCCGCCCAGATCGTGCGAATCAAGAATTTCGATCAACCCTTCTGCTAGCACGGCCACACCGTCGGTTCGACCATGCTCCCATCGCTTGAGGATCGCCCCTATCAAGACATCCACCACCCGTTGGAGCCTCACCGGACGATCTCGAAACTCCTCTGGAATAATCGTCAGTGTGGCACCGGCCGCCTTCCCGATCCCCAATGCCAGATGTCCGGCCTTGCGCCCCATGGTCACGACCAAGTACCAGCGGGTGGTCGTGCGGGCATCCACCATGAGATTCTTCACGATCTCGACCCCAACGTGACGGGCGGTTTGAAACCCGAACGTGGGAATCCCAGGAGGAAGATCCAGATCGTTGTCGATCGTCTTCGGAACGTGAACGACTTGTAGACGACCTCCCGATCGCTCCTCCAATTTCATGGCCGAAAACGCCGTATCATCCCCACCGATCGTCATCAAACGAGTGACCCCGAGCCTCGACAGCGAAAACAGCACGTTGTCGAGCAACTCTCCACTTTTCGTCGGGTTGGCTCGCGATGTGCCCAAATACGATCCGCCTTGAAAATGGATCCGGCTGATCTCCTCGATCGAGAGCGGGCGCACTTGTCCCGTGGTCCCTTCCATGAGCCACCTGAACCCATCGATGATTCCGAGCACATCCGAGCCTCCGAGAATGCTGCGGATCGTGGCCGCACCAATCACGCTATTGATCCCAGGTGCCGGCCCTCCACCGACGAGAATACCGACTGTTGTTCGCTGCTCTGTCATGTACTACTCCTTCGACTGATTCCCAACAGGCCCTTCAGCAGGATCCTACTCTGGAGCTTGGTTGTATACTCCATTTCATCAAGAGGCAAGCAGTGTGGTCTCGAAGCCCGAATGGATAACGGTTTTCCTGAGCACTGAAGGTCACCCAGGTTTTCCCTCTACTCCTACCTGCCCGCGAAGACGGTCATAATTGAAGGCGGTTTCGCCACACCGCTGACGGCCCAGATCGTGCTGTTCCATTTCTTCGATCAAATCACCCACCTTCCCCCGTAATGCCGGAGACGCAGCCGCGTGTCGAGGAGTCTCACGACTTAGCGCAAGATGAGGCTGATCCGACCACTCGAGGTAGGCCTTCTCCAAAAACTGGTTGAGCAGTCGACAATCTTCTTCCTTCGTCACAACCAATAGGACCGGTTCGTCCGACCGGAGTTCAGCCACCGAAAGTTGCCGAACCGGTGGTGTCAATATCTCGCCTCGGAAATGCAGCGAAAACCCAAACGTAGCCGCAAGTCGATGTTTGATCCGGTCAAGCCGCTCAGGACTGTCGCATTCCACCATGAGTTGCGACGATGTCAACGTCACCCTCGCAACAATGAGGTCAGACCCGCCGCTTCGATCCCGCTGCACCCAGGTGCGTGCAGGTGGAAACGACCCGGCCCGGCTTGAGCTTCCAGACAAAGGCGGCGGCTTCTCCGCCTCAAGATCGCTGATTTCGGATAACCCATCGACAAAGAATCGATATTCATGATGATCGTAGAGAGCCACGGCATAGAGATAGGGCTGCCCATCAGGACGGCGGTAGCGAATATGGACAACGGCGTCCACCAACGCATCCATGCGGAGCTGTGCGAACGCCCAGAGCAACATGTGCCCGAACCGCTTCGCGAATTCTCTCCACTCCCCCAGCGCAAATGATCCGGAACTGATCTCCATCTCACGGCGCCATTCGGCGGTGATATCGAGCAACGCTTTGGCATCGGCTGGGGAGAGGATGAGTCCGCCACCAGACCACACCGCGTCGTCTGACTCACCGGCAACAGGGTTTCGAACCACGCGGGCCAGTAATACCTGCCCCGCCGCAGCATCATTCAGAGATTCCACGCCAGGCACCACAAACAAGGTTCGATCTCCAAGCGACCGTAGCGTCAGCTCCTCCCCAGGCTTCGGCGTGGCGGTCAGTTCCAGCAGGTCAAGATAGGAATGCTTGAGCGGATCGAGCCACTGTCGCTCTTCATCCGGAATGTGTTCGGTGATGACATCCCGAAGTTGTTCAATGAGGGTTAATTGTCCATCTTCAGGGTAGAAATCACAGAGGAGTGAGAGGTCGGCGAGATCGGTTTCTTGTGCGAGAGGCGCAACGATTCGCCCGACGCCTCCTCCCAGGTATGGCCTGAGCATCCGTGCCAGTGCGATCTCTCGCTGCAGGACGAACGTCTGCTGGCGCGACAGCGATTCGAGTCGAACCAGCACCGCATCGAGAGACGGAGGTCTCGGAGTCCAAAAACCTGCCGCTCGTTCACTCTCGAGCTTCATGGATCTCTTCCATCACGATTTCCTCCGCGTCTAGCCAATCGCGGAGTGCGTTCCCCTCTTGACGCCCTCGCTGAACCCACAGCTCGTGGGCTTTGCGCGAGATTCGATCCCACATTCCATCCGGAAGTTCGATAAGCATTTCTGCTTGGCTTGTGGCGGAAGGGATTGGCCTACTCGACTTCTTGCTTGTGGCTTTGTGCTGCCGCATGACTTGCTCCTCAGTTACACGTTAGTTGAGAAGGATCGATCTGGAACGACACGCCGATGGCCGGATCGAAACTTCGGGCTCCGGACCATCAGCACCGGACACGACGACTTCCGAAGGACCGACTCCGCGATACTGCCGAACAGCGCATGGGACAACCCCCTTCGCCCATGAGTCCCCATCACAACCAAGTCGGCAGGCTGCTTCCGAGCCGCATCGAGAATAGAATCGGTCGGTAGCCCACCCAACACCAGAAATTCTGACGAAACGCCGGCGGAGGCAAGCGCCGACACAAGATCTGATAATCGTTTCGTATGATCTGCCTTGATCGATTCTCGCTTTGCCCTATGGGGGAACGTGAAGTCCAATCCGTACGAAATAGGTTCCAACACATGAAGAAGTGTGAGAGAGGCCTTCGACCGTTGCGCGACCAGCGCGGCATACTCCAAGGCATCAAGCGAGTAGTCAGAAAAATCAACCGGCACCAGGATCCGTTCAAGGTGCGTAGGGTCTCGTCGGTTTCCCACGGCCTGCTCTTCCCCATAGGGTTGAGCGCGCGCGGCCAGAACCGGGCAGGGCGCTCCCCGGATAATCCGCTCGGCCGTACTCCCCAGCAGCACATGTGCCAGGCCGGTCTTCCCTCTCGTGCCCACGATGACCAGATCAGGATCTTCCGCAGTTGCGACCGAAAGGACTTCTTCGCTTGGGATACCTGTGGCAATCCTCGTGTGAGCGGAAATCCCGCGATCGACCGCTCGTGCCTTCAGTGTGGCCAGCTCGGTCGTCGCCTGTTTCATGAGCTCGGTCAAATACAGCTGATTCACGGGATTCTGCGGATCAAGCCCTGGAGGACACTCCAACACGTTCATCAGGCTCAGCGAGGCCCCCCATGATCGGGCCAGTGCGAAGGCATAATCCGCCGCTACCGCTGAGCCTCGTGACCCGTCGGTCGCCAAGAGCAGCCTCAGTTCGGTTTCAGACTTTGTCACACTGCCTCCGCACTAAGAAGCAGCAACTCACCGTTCATCGTTGGGTGGATGGAACATCGAAAGACGTGCCGACCGGGTCGCGTCATGTCAAACCGAATCGTTGCCTCCTGTTTCGGGCCTAGGAAGACTCCCCCCACTCCACGACCATACACGATCACTCCGTCCTTCTCGATCTGTGTGGGAATACCCTCAAACATCGTTGAACTGAAATCATGTCGCTCCGCGTCTTCGTTTCGTACCTTGATGACCGTAGGGAAGCCCAGTCGCAACGTACTCTGCTTCGTGACAAACCGATAATCCTTAATCGTCACATCCACCACCTGTTCCGATTGCGCACCAAGGATCCCACCAGAGATCCACATCAGACATACCACGGAGAGAACCGTTCCTATCCCCCAGCACCGTGCGTGCCTTTTCCCGTGAGTCATAATCCCCTCCTTCTCCTCATTAACGCGACGCCCCTCTCTGAGAAGCGGATGCCGGAAGCGGGACGGTTAATACCGGACAACCTGCCGTCCGAACGACCTTTTCAGCCGTGCTTCCAAAGAAGATCTTATCCACACTGCCGGACCGGCCTCCGTAGCTCCCCATCACGACCAAATCAATGTTCCCCGTGCGCGCAACTTTGGTGATTTCGACGAACGGTGCCCCTTCCAGGATCGCACGAGTCACCTTCACCGTCTCCGCCTCCTTCGACTCCAACAATTGCCGTACATTCAAGCGGGCATGGTGGCGTAATCGGCGGCGCTGTGCGGTGGCATCGGACGGGACAGCGAGCAAACCCAATCGATTGAATGCGGTAAGGGCGCTGGTATCGATCACATGCAAAACCAGGATTTCTGCCCCGCAGAGACGCGCCATCTGACAGGCAACCCGGAACGCCTCCTCTGAACAAGGAGAGAAATCAACCGGAACCAGGATGGTCTTAAAGAGATTCGAGTCTCGTCCCATGAATGATCCTCCTATGTCAAGGATTGAGCAAGCGCGGTGCCACTCACGACAGACTGGTGGTGATGGTCAAGCGCTGGGAGATACCGGAGTTTTAACCTTGTTTCTTGATACTTAATCGGTTATTGATCATAAGATCTTCCCGATCCGCCTCTTCAAGCAGGGGCGCTCTGCTACAGCGGTCATCTGCCGCTTGTGGCAGAAGGCGACATCAGCTCAAGTCTGACCATTCCTTCGCTCAACTTCAGACGCAAGTTCAGGCTGTTGCGGAGCGGCATCGGACTTGCTGTCATTTACAAAGAGTTAGGGGGAACAATGACAAGGACACAGTGGCTTCTACTTGGAGCCGTTGGGTTAGCTGTAGCGATTGTGGTCTATTTAGTTTTCTTCTGTCCAGCAGATTGTCAGTGAGGCCTCTGATGAAACTTTTGCTTGCCGTTGACGGTTCCGACAACTCGTACGAGGCTGTACGATCCCTCAAGTATCTGGCTCGGGCCGAAACGCTGCACCTCCTGCATGTGCTCGACGTCCCCCAGCCAGCTTACCCTTTAATGATGCCAGAGGTCGCTCAGGAGATGTACCAAACCGTCGAGCGGAACATGCGTGACGACGGGGCTCGCCTCTTGGATCGCATCGTATCATTGCTCCCATTAGATACAGGACCGGTGACGAAGCATCTGGTTGTTGGATCTCCGGCGGATCAGATCGTGGCATTGGCCGAACAACTTAACGTAGGACTGATTCTCCTCGGCAGCAGAGGTCTTGGACCGATCAAGGAACGGCTCGTGGGAAGTGTCTCGCATAGGGTATTGACGTTCGGGACCGGGGCCAAGCTGATTCTTCCCGGCCCCTTGAAAACGCTTCGTCATATGCTGCTACCCCTGCAAGGGAGCTACGACGCAGAGCAGGCGCTCGCCTTGCTTCAACAGAAACCCTTTCGCGACCCACCGGCCATCACACTGTTCACCATCCTACCTCACACCAGGCCACCTTGGCCGGTGGATGCCGTCTCGGCCGAGCACATGGAAACCCATTCTCTCAACAGAGGGAAAGACTTCCTCGAGGAAATCGCCGCCAAGCTCGGACAATGCGGCTACCAAACCCGCGTGTCGGCTAAGTTGGGCACTCCGGTTGATGGAATTCTTGAAGAAGCCGGAGCATTGAATACAGACCTGATTCTCCTAGGGTCTCGCGGACGTCGAGGTGTAACCCGTATGGTGCTCGGCAGTGTGTCGCATGCACTGTTGCACCAGGGAGCCTATCCGCTCATGGTTTTCGGCTAACGTTCAGGGCATAATTTGGAAGGGTGCTCACCATGCCGATGTACGACTATAAGTGCTTGGATTGTGGGAAAGAGTCGCTCATTGTAGTAACGTTAAAGGAGCATGAAGCGGGAGCCGTTTCATGTCCGGCGTGCGGCAGCAAGAAACTGCAGCAACTCTTTAGCCCGTTCATCGCTCACACGACGAAGAAGAGCTAGCACCATGATGACGGCTCCGCAGAAGTGCATACGACGACTCTTGGCAGGAGGACTCTTCGTCTTCTGTATGATGAGCAGTTCGACAACCCCCTCTGTGTCCGCTCAAGCCTATCCGCCCGACAGGGCGCGTGGCAAAGCTGTGTATGAACGTCACTGTCAGATCTGTCATGGACCGACCGGTCGAGGAGATGGACCTGGAGCAGCGTCCTCGAAAATCCCCCCGGCCAATTTTCAAAAGTTTCAATCGTTCCTCAAATCCGACGAGGAGTTACTACGGACGATCGAGCACGGCGTCGTCTTCAGCCCGATGCATGCATGGCGCGGGCAACTCACAGACGGGGAAATGCAGGATGTCGTGGCCTACATTCGTGTATTGTCCGAACAGGCACGATAGCTGATCTGATGACCTGATGATTCAAGCCTCACGATCACTAGATCCGCAGATTCCTCAACCTTGCAATGGTTCCTAAGATCTCCCTGACACCCCATGATGCGTTGCTCATCGCAGACATCCAGAACGATTTCCTGCCGGGAGGGGCACTCGGGATACGGGGCGGTGAGGAAATTCTTCCGATTTTGGAGGACTATATCCGCCGATTTCACCGGTGCGGTCACCCCATCATTCTGACGCGTGATTGGCACCCGCATGACCACTGCTCTTTCGTGCCTCGCGGAGGTGTGTGGCCTGTGCATTGTGTCGCCGGTTCTCCCGGGTCTTTGCCTCCCACGTCCTTTCCAACTCCGGGTTCGGCCATCATCATTTACAAGGCCACCGACCGGAACCAAGAAGCCTATTCGGCATTCCAGAATACGAGCCTGGACCGTCAGTTGCGAGACCTAGCCATTCGACGTCTGTTCGTCGGTGGATTGGCAACGGACTATTGTGTTCTGAACACGGTCAAGGACGCGCGAAAGGAAGGATATGACGTCTGCTTGTTAATGGATGGCATCAAGGCAGTCAATCTTTTTCCCAATGACGGCCGGCGGGCCGAAGAAGAGATGATTAACTTGGGGGCCGTGCCTGTTCGAGTGGAGATGCTTGAAGCATGAATCCCTCCACCAGTGCATTGCTGACGGATTTGTATGAGCTCACGATGGCCCAGGCTTATCTGGAACAGGGGATGACTGGGCCGGCCGTGTTCGAGTTCTTTGTCCGTAAGCTGCCCCCCAACCGGAACTTCTTAGTCGCAGCCGGTCTCGAACAGGTACTGAGCTATCTCGCGGAACTACATGTGACGCAGGAGGAACTCGTCTGGCTTGATCGATCCGGACGGTTCAGTTCGAGGTTCCTTCATTACCTGGAAACGCTGCGATTTACTGGCGATGTGGACGCGATGCCCGAAGGAACGGTCTTCTTCCCCCACGAGCCGATCCTCAGGGTTGCCGCGCCACTTCCACAAGCCCAGCTCGTGGAAAGCCGCGTCATGAACCTCTTGAACTTCCAGACCATGGTGGCCTCCAAAGCAGCACGCTCGGTACTCGTCGCAGGAGGAAAGCCGCTCATCGATTTTGGATTGCGCCGCGCTCACGGTGCTGAAGCAGGGCTTCTCGCCGCTCGAGCCAGCTACCTCTCTGGTTTTGCCGGAACGGCCACCGTCCTGGCGGGTAAGGTCTTTGGGATTCCTCTCTACGGCACCATGGCCCACTCATTCGTGCAGGCCCACGAGGATGAGCTCCTCGCCTTCGAGCACTTTGCCCAGGCTCACCCGGAGAATGTCGTCCTACTGATCGACACGTACGATACTGAAGCCGCCGCGCAAAAAGTCGTCTCGTTGGTTTCGAAGCTCAACGCGAGGGGAATTCCTGTGAAAGGGGTTCGCCTCGACAGTGGCGATTTGGCCGAACATGCCCGAAAAGTCCGCCGTATCTTGGACGAAGGCGGATTGTCCCACACGCAGATCCTTGCCAGCGGCAATCTTGATGAATATCGTCTGAGAGACCTGGTGAAAAATGCTGTGCCGATTGACAGCTTCGCCGTGGGCACGGCCATGACGACCTCATCGGATGCCCCCTCACTGGATTGTGCCTACAAACTGCAAGAATATGAGGGACGACCCACGCGGAAGCGATCGGAGGGCAAGGCTACCTGGCCAGGCCGTAAACAGGTCTATCGATACCTGACGACTGACGCGCGTTTGAGCCACGACATCGTCACGACTGATCGTGATCGCCGACCAGGAGAGCCACTGCTCCGACCGGTCATGAGAGAAGGCCGCCGCCTTGAATTAGCGCCCGACTTAGTTGAGGTGCGACAGTATGCGGCTGCGCAGTTAGGACAACTCCCCAAACCACTCCGGGCTCTTGAGATCGGGCCGCCCTATGACGTCCGGATTTCTCAGGACTTGCAGAGCCTGGCCCAGGCAGTCGACCGCAGCCTCTAACACAAAAGGAGACACGACATGACGCGCCGCTCCATACCAACCGTCTGTGTGAGAATCATTCTTCTCATCGCACTCGCTTCCACGGGGGCCGAGGCCGCAGGCTCCTCTGGTTCCCAGCCGGCTTCACCCGCCGTTCCTCTTTGCAAAAGCCTCTACAAGAAAAAGTCCGTACCGGCCAAAACGTTGCAAACCATGGTCCGTTCCCACGAACGTTGGGCAGAGTATCGCGGGAATCCGAATGCCAGGCGTCTTGAACTCTGCCAGGCCGATTTGACCCGTGCGGCACTCGTCGAAGCGAATCTTGAACGGGCGAACCTCGAAGGCGCCGTCCTGCGGCAAGCGAATCTGTCTCGGGTCTCACTCGTTCAAGCCAGCCTTGCCGGAGCTGACTTTTCCAAAGCCAGCTTAGAAGACAGTAACCTTTCAGGAGCCGATCTGCGGCGTGCCCGATTCACCGGTGCGAACCTCTCTCGTGCCATCGGTGACGAAGCCGCTCTCTTTGATGCAGTTCTCATCGGCACCAACTTACGGGAATCCGCGTTCGAGCGAGTCCAATTGGAAGGGGCCGATCTTACCTCGGCTGATTTGACCGACGCGAACTTCATCGAGGCGTACTTTTATGGAGCAATTTTGAAAGACACCACCTTGGTGAATGCCGATCTCACAGGCGCCGACCTGCGTCGTACGATCCTGACCAATGCGGATCTCTCTCGTGCCAATCTTCAGGGTGCTCTGCTGGATCATGCACAAGTGGAGCGGGCCCAACTGGTCGAAGCTGACTTGGAAAGCGCCTACCTGGACGAAACGAACTTGCGCAACGCCAACCTCCGGGAAGCCATTCTACGTGGCACAGACATGCGGTATGTCGATCTGCACGGTGCCGACCTTCGTAACGCCGACCTGGAGGGAGCCAACTTGGAAGAGGCCGTCCTGATTAGGGCGAATGCCAATTCGGCGAAGCTCCGCATGGCCATTCTCTACCACGCCGTGCTCGACGAAGTCAGTTTCCAGGGAGCCCAGCTGAACCGTGCAGTCCTAATCGGAGCCAGGGGATCGCGTGCCAACTTCACAAACGGCGATTTGAGAGAAATTTACGCCCCGAAATCTACGTTCCAACACACTCAATTCAACAAAGCCAATCTGGATTCGGCTAACTTCGTCGCCGCGGATCTTCGCGGATCGAATTTCAGCCATTCCAACTTGACCCAATCCAATCTTCAAGAAGCCAACCTCCAGGATGCCACCTTTGAAGGAGCAGACCTGAGCGGCGCTCGGCTTGACTCTGCAAACCTGCGCCGCGCGAACTTCAAGGGTGCCATACTTTCGTCAGTCACCGGTCTCACGCAGACACAACTCGATAGCGCCTGCGTCGACGGGCATACACAATTGCCTCCTGAGCTCAGCCGACCCACCCCTTGCACGACGATTCGGAAAGAGAAGCGTCTATGACCGATCGCTCGGCGCAAGCCGTACAGATCACGGGGGGACGGCTAATACTGGCGGGCCTGCTCAGTGTCCCGGCCGGCGCGCCCGGCCTGGTCATCTTTGCACATGGCAGCGGGAGCGGCCGGCTCAGCCCTCGCAACAACTTCGTTGCGCGCCATCTCCAGCAAGCTGGATTCGCTACTCTGCTTCTAGATTTGTTGACCGAAGAAGAAGCCGATGACAGGCGCAAAGTGTTCAATATCGATCTGCTGGCAGAACGGTTGCTCCTGGCGAAAGGGTGGTCAGAAACAGATCCCCGAACACGGCACCTAAAGATCGGTTACTTCGGTGCCAGCACAGGCGCTGGAGCAGCTCTTCAAGCAGCCGCGAGGGAGCCATCGAACATCAAGGCCGTCGTATCGCGGGGAGGGCGCCCGGACCTGGCAGAATCCTATCTGCCGTCGGTTACGGTCCCGACCCTGTTGATCATCGGCGGTCACGATGAACCGGTTATCGAAATGAACCAAGTCGCCTATGACTTGCTGACCTGTGAAAAACGGTTGATCATCGTCCCTGGTGCGACACACCTCTTCGAGGAGCCCGGCACGCTGGAACAGGTGGCGGAACACGCATGCAAGTGGTTTCAGGCTTATCTAAAGCGATCCGAATAACGAAAAGAGCGCGATCCATGCAGGTCGGAGACTGGAAATTCTTCAGGCAGAAACGCGCTCCCATTCTTTGGCGCGGGCGGCAAAGGCATCTTTGTGCTCGGGCCAATCGTGCAGCGTCGCTGGATCAAAATCAGCTCCGTTCGGCCACACCAGCGTTTTCACCTCTGGATCAACTGCCACTTGGTTGAACAACTCGAGATCGAGCAGCGGACCATAGAGCTCACCGGCCAGAACCGGCTTCAGGTAAATGATTTGTTCCGTGTCGTCAGCAAACTGCACCCGTAGCATGTAGGGCTCAACGACTTCGACGCTCCGCACTTGATGAATAGGATGGTTCATGACCGTCCTACGTCAATGGAGCAATGAGAACAGGTTTGCGACCTGTTTGCAGCCGATCCCAATCGGCCATCAGTTCCTGCTGATGCAATTCCGCCCATGCCTCGACTAGCCGCTGCTGGCGTTTGGGCAGCCCTCCGGCCAGCATTTCCACCGGCTCAATCCCATACACCGCCACATGCTCTGATAATAAGCATGGAAATGGGGTGTATGATGTGAAGCCTGAACCTCGACAAACATTCGGATGATAATCCCGAAGAATCGACACAGCTCAGGCATCGACTCATTCTACTCACTTGCCTTATGGTCCACAATCAGAGTCAAGTATCGCAGGACGCCTGATGGCGCAAGGCCAGCCATTTCGGCAGCCTACAAACTCCTCATGCCAAGCCTAGCAGGAGCCCCGCATCCGTGAGAGGTAGCTCACAATCGCCCCAACTCGACCCATCGCTATCCTTTTAACGAGCAGGACTCTCTGGGGTAGGTCGCGGAACGGGCAGGAAGATAGTTTCAGCGGTGCCTAAATGATTATTCGCCGACTGGCTGCCCCAGTGGTGTCATGAGAAAGTCCTCCGTAAGTGGGGAAAACGCTCGCAGCCCACGATCGTCGATCGAGCCTTGCACTCGAAGGATATCATTAGGTTTTGCATCCCAGAATGCCTGAATTTACAGATGATAGAGAACTCCAGATGGCCTTTTTACTTCGCTGCAGTCCTGACATTCCAGGAGATAAAGCAAGTCAGGATAGTTCTTTGCTTGATACTTAAAAAGTCCGCATGCAGTATTGAACGCGCCTGGGCTTTATTCATGCTCCCTTAGGCGATCCAGTGGAAGGATGCGCATCAAAACAATCGTTGATTTGCACGGTGAGAGAATGAATCACCCTTAATTCCGTGGGGCAGAGTTCGAATTAACTATCAGTCATGACAGCAGATCCCAACCCCATTGATACTTTTCAGTCACTGATGTGCGGCGACAGATTGTCCTTCATCGTATCGATCTTCGCTTCCTGATTCACCAGCACCCTGAAGGCTTGCTGATCAGAACGGCTACCAGTGACTCAGCCTGAATATGGGATAGTCGACGTCGTTCGAGTCCAACAATAGCCACCCTCCTTCATGTCATGCACTCGGCGAGAGCAGAAAATCGAAATCGGCTTTCGTCAGCACGCCTTGCCCAGAACCTCGCACCACGCCGGCCATGACCGCGTCGTACAACTCGAGTTTGCGCTGCTTGAGCACCATCATTTTCTCCTCGATGCTGTGACGCATGAGAATCCGCACGATCGAGACAGTCTGCTGTTGCCCGATGCGATGAGCGCGATCCGACGCCTGGCGCTCCACCGCCGGATTCCACCAGGGGTCCAGATGAAAGACATAGCTCGCTCGGGTGAGATTCAGCCCTTGTCCTCCTGCTTTGAGACTCAAGAGAAACACGGCCGGCTGTTCACCGGTCTGAAACGCCCTCACGCGGGCCTTGCGCGCGGCCGGCACCGTCGACCCATCCAGCCGCTGATAGGACAACCCGTGCCGGGTACACGCTTCCTGCACCAGGTCCAGAAAGCTGGTGAACTGCGAGAACACCAGGGCGCTGTGCCCCTCGTCGCATAAGACCTGCAGCCGTTCCACCAGGAAGCCGAGCTTGGGCGAGGTCTCGTCTGCTTGGTTCGTGAGCAGCCGTGGCGAGAGACAGACTTGCCGAAGCTTGAGAATGGCGGTGAGCGCGATGAACTGCGCCTGCCCGGAGGTCTTGGTGCGATAGGCATCCTCGATCGTTGACCGAACCTGGTCGACGGTCTGTTGGTAGAGGGCCTTTTGGCGATCGGTCAACTCGAGGAACACCTCGTGCTCGATTTTCGGCGGCAGGTCCTGGAGGATCTCGGCCTTGGTCCGCCGCAGAATAAAGGGTCGTGTCCGGCGCAACACTCGATCGAGCGCGTGACCCGCGACACGTTTCAGATCCGTCTTGAACCGATCGTACTCGCCCAGGAGTCCCGGCACGCACAGGTCGATCACGGAGAAATACTCGCCCAGATGATTTTCGAGCGGGGTGCCGGTCAACGCGATCTTGAAGCGCCCCTTGAGCCGGCGGACCGCGCCCGTCGTGTCCGCTTGAATATTCTTCACCGCCTGGGCTTCGTCAAATACGATCACGTGGAACGCTATCCGCTCCAAGGTGTCGATATCCCGGCGAGCCAGCCCATAGGTTGTGAGCACCACCTCTCCGTCCTCGGCCTCGAATGTCCTTTCACTCCCGCTATACACATGGATCTTCAAGCCGGGCGCGAATCGCCCCAGTTCCTGTTCCCAGTTGAAGAGCAGACTCGTCGGCACGACGACCAGATGAGGCCCCTTCACCCCGCGAGCCGTCTTGATGCGTCCCTCCTCCATGGCGGCCAGCAGGCAGATGGTTTGGAGGGTCTTGCCCAGTCCCATGTCGTCCGCCAAACAGGCGCCGAACCGGTGCTCGTAGAGAAACGCCAACCAGGCATAGCCGTCACGCTGGTAAGGACGCAACATCGCATGCAGGCCCTTCGGCAACGGCGGCTTCTCGATCCGCTCAAATCCCAGCAAACGCGCCAGCACCGCCTCGTCCTCGGTAGGCAGCGACACGCGGATGCCCTGCTCACGGAGCGCCAGCCAATCGAGGATCTGTAACCGAGGCACACGCACGACCTGCGCTGTTTTCCGGTCCTCCGGCGCATCCCCCGTGAGGCCGATGATCGCGCGCAGCCGCTCCAGAGTCTGACCGTCCAAGACCCGCAGGCCGTGCGTCGTCCGGATCAGGCCGCCCTGCTGGATAGCCTGCCGACATTCCGCCTCATTGATCACCACCCCGTCGCAACGGATCTCCGGCCGAATCTCGAACCAATCGATTCCGATTCCCGCTCGGTCCTGACGCCCGACTTCCACGGAGCAGTCCCACCGAGTGGGTCGGAGCGGCTGATCTTCATAGAGCAATGTAATCCCGGCTGCCGTCAGCTTTTCCAAGAGATCCGGCAATCGCCGAAACAGCGCCCGCAGATCAATCGTCATGGCGTCATACAGCTGCATGCCGCGAAAGGCTTCCAGACCAAAGACCTCAAATGGAATCCGGTACAGCGAGACTTCACGCCCCTTGTCGATCGCCCGCAGTGCCCACCGCCCTCCCTCGATCTGCAGCCGCACATCTCGTCTCGCATACACCGACAGATGGTGTCTCAGCCATCGAGCGGCCTCGAGACGGATGCTCCGCGTCCAATCGGTCTGGTCCAGCGCCGTCTTGATGCGACGGTCTCGTTCCTTGGCCTCGCTGACAGTAAGCAGTGTGAAGAAGAGTTTGTAGAGCACGGCCTTGCGTTTCTGTGCCCGCAACGGAGCGGACACGGCGCGGCCTTGTTCCAACGCTGAGATGAAGGACACGATTGATGCACTCGGCGCAAACCGGTCGTCACCGCGCCGGCATTGCGCTTGTAACGTCCATGTGGCGGCCGACGCGCCGTCGCCGTCGAAGGAAGGGGCTAGGATCAAGGCGTGCGACACCTCCTCGCTTATCGACAAAGAGGCAGAAGAGTCAACCGGTGCGTCTTTCCCATCCACACGCAACAAAAGATCGCGCAAGGTCTTATCGGCGTGCTTGTGGATCAGATCGATCTGCGCAGATTGGAACTCGTTTCGTGTGACGGTGCAGTCCGTCACGTCATGAATGCCCTGCCATCGCCCGTAGCCACGGCCATCCGGTAAGGTGACCGCGCACAGCCTCCCATCCAGTCCTCCATCATGATCAGAGGTGTTGAGACCTTTGAACCCATCGCGCAACGCACGAAACGAGGCCCATCCGCTTTCGTCATCCAGGAACAGCAATCGGTTGCCATTTACGTCGGCCACAAAGCTACGAAAACGGACGATCCGTTCAAGCGGTGTCCCGTCGGCCACACAGACCGCTCGGACTCTCACGTCATCACCGGCAAGAGCGATCTCCGTCTTGCTCCGACATGTGACCGACGGGGTCCATTCAAGGACGATAGATTCACGGCCGGCCTTCAGCACGATCGGGGATCGACGCTTCGAGACGCGGAGATAGTGCAGTAAAGGCTCGTCTCCATACCCTGACGAAAACCAGGACGGATTCAAGAGTGGACGCAACTCGGAGGGCAACGTGGGGCCCCATCCTCCGGGAAGCGGCACGCCGTTCCAGTGGATCACAAGTTGCGGGTACGGCCCGCCGGCGTCGATCACGATTTCATAACCCGACGCAGGGGAACTGTCCCTATTGCGCTTGGGGGCCGCCCCCTTGACCGAACCTGTTTCGGCGAGGTCGCCGAGCAGTTCGGCTCGGAGCGTGACCAGGTAGGCTTTTTGCCGATCGGACAATCGGAACGTCTCAGGCGAAAGCAAGTGCTTGGTAGCGAAACAGACGCAGAGGACATGTTTACAGAGCCACTCGGGGTCCCAGGCCGGGCAATCACAGAAGGCGCACAGAAACCCGTCATCGAGAGAAACGATGACCTCGTACAGCCTGGTTCCCTGCACCTGCGCTGTGAGCGTAGCGCCATTCTTGCCCCAGACATAGTGCTGAAGCCGCTGCAGCCGGTAATAGTCATATCCCCTGAGCACCGACACTTTGGGAGCCATCGTATACAGATCGTTGACGGTGAGGGCACGAAATGCGGCAAGAAGGGCTGCCGAGGCGGGAGCAGGAGCGAGGGGATTAGCCTTCGCGTCCGAATGGGAACCACCTCCCCCTCTGCGACGGGATACAGACTTCTTGCGCATGGCGGGACACTATAAAGGGAGGGAGAGGACCTCCTCAAGCAGGGGTGAAGGATGACTACTCGTACAGCTACTGGTGATCACAGCATGAACCTTGTCTATCGCGGAGATCACGCGAGAAACCGTCCATGAGCAGAATCCGTCTTGAGTTTCTCTTTCACGAATTCCAGGACTTTCCCCGCTCCGTCTTTCGCGGAGAGCTTCGTCGTGTCTATGGCCACTTCGGGATGGACCGGCGCTTCGTAGGGATCTTGCAACCCTGGCACGGTCGAAGATTCTCCCTGTCGGCCTCGGAGATAGGTTCCTTTGTAGTCTCGCTGCATCGCCAATTCCAACGGACATTCCACCGCCACCTCGATGAATTTCGGTATGAGACTTCTGGCAAAATCGCGATAGGCCCGTCGATTAGCTGTCGCATCGAAAATGACGGTGATGCCATGGGCGACTAACCTCGCCCCCATGAATGCCAGTGCACGGTAGAAAAGATCCCTTTCTTCCCGGCTATAGGTCGGATGAGGCGTCAGTACTTGGCGTACCGCATCTGACTCCAACACTTCTACTGTATATCCCAATGTTCCGAGTTGGGTGGTGAGTTCACGGGCGATGGTGCTTTTCCCAGACGCAGGCAAGCCGGTGAGCCAGACGGCAAAGGCTTTTGATGTGACGTTGGTCGTCATCGGTCATCCACTAAGGCATCACCACGCGCTCGCTCTATCAGGAGACGCTGGCAGGATCCCCACGGAATGACGACTAACGTCCACAATACTCATTGACTCGGGTCGGTTCAAATCGTGGCGAATCAAGCACGTTTTCGATGAAGCGAAAAAGACTGCGCCGGATATCCATCGATAGCTTGGGGTACCAGAGCGGGCTGGCCACCACCAACCCGCGAAACGCGAAGAAGGGCGCTGCCGTCTCCGTGACTTCTTTGTCACCGCTGGCCTCTACATAGGTGTCCCAGAACAATCGGAAGAGCACCTCAAATGGACCTTTGAGCTTCCCCCAGCTGATGAGAGAGCTGAGCAAGTAATTGATCGTCATTGCGGTGACATCGTCAGCCGGTTCGCCCCATTCTCCTCGGGATCGATCCAGGACCGCAAAATCTGCCCCAGTACGAAACAGCACATTGTACGGATGAAAATCCCCATGAACTTGGGATAACCGGTTCGTCTTATCACGGAGTCGCCATCGCCATCGATTGCAGGCATCTTCTACGGTCCGCAAGAGATCATGCGTGATAAAGCCACAGCGTTCAGGATAGCTGTCGGTCAGCCCCATAATACATTCGCCATGACCGATCAATTCACGCAACCGACGCTTGTACAGGTCCGCGTCACGCCGCTTTTTCGCATGAATGCGCGCGAGGTAGCGTGCCAGAGTGACTGCACGTTGTCGATCCAACGCTTGCAGACTCCCGCCTTTTCCGAGTCGATCGAGATCAGTATGATAGCTCGTTCCCTCTGTCCATTGATTCAACACGAAGAATTCACGAGCTTCCGCGAGTGAAAAGAGCCTCTGCTTGGCGTCAAATGCTCCGACATCAAGAGCCTTCACATGGCGCGGCAGGCGGCCATAAGAATCATAATCCCACAGCATCGCTTGGGCGCGATCCGCCATGTGTTCATGACCAAATGGACCGGGCTTCATCGTTTCCAGCACGGCAGACTGAATCCGCGTTCCGACTTTGAACGTCAATTTGACCGGCGTACCGTACCCATAGCGTTTCTGCTCTCCTTTGGAACTCTCTTTCCCGATGACTCCATAGGACAGCAGCTTTGCCATCGAGCCAAAGCGAGCCTGTAAGTAACGTTCCAAGGCAGGTTTACTTAGCGGCATACAGACAGCCCTCGCAATTCACGTTCCCGGAATCTTCCCTCCAAAAGCGTGGAAAGGCTGCCGAAGAGAAAAACACTGTCGCATTGAGCTCCATCCGTCCTAGTTGTACTGGGGAAAAATGCATCACCTCAAACCGGATGGGGCTACCGGGATTATGAAATATCAACCTTTTCCCTACCGTGGAGAACCCTCGGTCCTTCCCCGCACGGCATATCGTTTGCTGATCCAACAATCATATGCGGATGCCTGAAGCGTCCTAGAAGGTTGGAGGCACAATGGAACTTGAGATTGAAAGCCGCAATGTAGCCATGACCCCCCGGTGGAAGACAGAGATTGAATCCCGTATGGACGACTTGCAACGGGGACATGAGGATTTGATTCACAGCCGCGTCACGTTGACCAAGAATCGGCATCACAAGAAACTGGCGGATGTGGCGGAAGCACTGGTCGTGATCACCTTACCAGGACGGCATACCATGACCGCCCGCAAAGAAGACAAGACCTTCGAAGAAGCTATTCGAGCTGCGTTTCATGCCATCAGCATCGAACTCCGCAAGTATCGAGAAAAGCGTGCAAAGACCGAGGTGCGCCTCCCACCCATCCCACCGCATCGCGGCGTAATCTGCAAGCTCTTCCCGCAGGAGCAATACGGTTTTATCCTCAAGGAAGGTGGCGGCGAAGTCTATTTTCATGCGAATGCGTTGCAGGGGCTAGAGTTTGAGCGTCTCGACGACGGCACTGAAGTCGCCTTCAACCTGGAAGAGGGAAAGAAGGGCCCGCAGGCGACAGTGGTTACGCTTCCGCCACCCATGGCGAGGAAGATGACGTAGATGACGATGGAGAAGTTCAAGGTCCCCGTTTCAATGCTCACCCCTCTGATCGACTCGGGACAACTCGGGTTCGAGGATACGGGGGAGCTGGAACCCCTCTCTGAAATCATCGGGCAGGAACGGGCGGTCGAGGCCCTCGAATTCGGGCTGCACATGAAGAGCCCCGGATTCAACCTCTACGTATCAGGTCCTGTCGGCACAGGGAAAGGCACGGTCGTTCGGCAGATGGTCAAACGCCTGGCCCAGGCGGCGCCTGCTCCGTCCGACTGGTGCTATGTCAATAATTTCCAGGACCCCTCTCGTCCGACCTGTCTCGCCCTTCCAGCTGGACAGGGAGCCGCGTTCAAGCGTGAGATGGCGGCGTTCATCGATGGATTACGCCGCGATATTCCATTGGCATTCGAGAGTAAGAAATATCTCGATGCCAAAGCCAAGTTACGCGACGAGATTGATTCCAAGAAGAAAGCGCTCTTCCATGACTTGACGGAACTCAGCCGAACACGTGGGTTCGGCTTTGAAGAAACCTCGGTGGGCTTTGGGATTGTCCCGCTCAAGGCCGGTAAGTCCATGACGGACGCCGACATTGAAGCGATGACAGACGACGAACAGCGGGACTTGAATGAGCGGCGCAAGGCCCTGGAAGGCGAGATCCGCGAGTTCCATGTCCGTATCCATAGCCTGGAGAAAGAAGCTGAACATCAGCTGCGTCACCTGGACCGTCAACTGGTCACCAATGTCTTGGAAGACCGCTACGAAACCATGTGGCGGACCTACCAGGACATGGAGGCGACCTCCTCTTTCTTGGGGCGGGTTCGGGACGACATCGTGCACCACTATAAGGATTTTCTTCCGCGTGAAGGCCCCGCCATTGCCATCCCAGGCTTGGAATTCAAACGACCGGACCTGTCGCGCTTTCTCGTCAACCTGATCGTGCAGCACGCTCCGACGGCAGGCGCACCCGTGGTCGACGAATCGCATCCAACCTATACAAACCTCATCGGCAAGATCGAACGGCGGGCTCACATGGGTGTGATGTATACAGACTTTACGGAGATCCGCGCAGGCGCCGTGCTGATGGCGAACGGCGGGTACTTGATCGTGAACGCATTGGATATGCTTCGCCAACCGTTCTCTTGGGACGCATTGAAGCGCGTGATAAAGACCGGGGAGGTGAAAATCGAAGACCCGGGAGAATTCTACGGATTTGCAACTGCAGGGCTGAGGCCGGAACCGATCCCGGTGAATGTAAAAGTGATCATGGTCGGGCCGCCTATCCTCTACCACCTTCTGCAAGCCTACGAAGAAGACTTCGGCAAGCTCTTCAAGGTGAAAGCGGACTTCGACACCGAAGTGGTCCGAAGCGAGCGGCAAGACCGCCAGTATGGCAGATTCATCGCCAAGCTCTGTCGCGAAGAAGCACTGCCGCATTTCTGTGCCGATGCGGTCGCGGAAATCATCCGGCAAGGACTCCGTTTTGCCGATCGTCACGATCGATTGTCGTTGCGGTTCAGTCAGGTGAGCGATCTCATCCGAGAAGCGGGGTACTGGGCAAGGAAAGAAGGCCACTCCTTTGTCACCCGGGCGGACGTCGATGCGGCCGTCACCCATAAGCGCTACCGCTCAAATCTGGCGGAACAATGGATCCAGGATGAAATCAAAGAAGGCACACTCATGGTCGATCTCGACGGGGACGTTGTCGGTCAGATCAATGGCCTCTCGGTCCATCAGCTCGGCGACTATGCATTCGGACGGCCCACCCGCATTACGGCTCGGACCTATGTCGGCACCAAGGGCGTCATCGATATTCAGCGAGAAGCGGAACTGGCCGGGACGATCCACAGCAAAGGCGTGATGACGCTGGCCGGATATCTTGCCGGAAAATTTGCCGGGTCCCACCCCTTCGCCATGAGCGCCTCGTTGACGTTTGAACAGACCTATTCCGAAGTGGAAGGCGATAGCGCCTCGGTGGCCGAGCTCGCCGCCATTCTCTCCAGCCTCGCCGATCTGCCGATCCATCAATGGCTGGCCGTTACCGGCTCCGTCAATCAGTTGGGCGAGATCCAGCCGATCGGGGGCGTGAACGAAAAGATCGAAGGCTTCCTCGAGTCTTGTTCTCGCAAGGGCTTGACCGGCAAACAAGGCGTGATCATTCCCGCTCGCAACACCAAGCACCTGGCCCTTCGTCGAGAGGTCGTCGAGGCCGTCGAATCAGGACACTTTTCTGTATATGCGGTGAACACAATTGAAGAAACCTTGGAGCTGCTCACCGGTGTGGCTGCCGGCGAACGAGGCCTTGATGGATCTTACCAATCCGACACCGTCTTTGGCCGGGCCGCCCAACGATTGGAAGAGATGGCGGCGACGGTGGCGGAATGGGCGGAAGGTGAAGAAAGACCACGCGGGCGTATCATCACTGAGCCCTAGATGGTCAAATTGTTCTGGGTTTCTCCAAAGGATGGAGGTCACAGTGGAACACTTGAAAGTAGCAATCGGTGCTTTAGCGATTGTGATTGGGCTCTCTCTAATCGCGGGCGAGGCTCCTGCACAATCGGCCCCCGACTGGGGAAAGGCCGAATACGAGTCGAACTGCGCCAGTTGCCACGGCCTTGGTGGGAAAGGTGACGGTCCGCTCTCGGAGAGCTTTCGTCCGAAGGCGGCGGACTTGACCACTCTTGCCACGAGAAATGACGGCGTCTTTCCGGCCCAGCGGGTTTACGAAATCATCGACGGACGTCAGGAGGTCGCAGCCCATGGCCCGCGTGCGATGCCAGTGTGGGGCCGGGACTATCGGAGTCACGTGCCAGACATGACGCTCGGGGACATACAAATCTACGGACTGAAGGACGCGGTCGCGCACAACAAGCTGGTCGCGCTTGTGGACTACTTGCACCGGCTACAAGTGAAGTAGCCATCAAAAAAGTTGGAACGTCTCGCTTCATCTCTCAGCGATGCGTCAACTGATCGCGCTGACAGCTTTCTTCCGCCAGCATCCGCTGCCCCACGGTCGCATCGGTCGGGATACGCGCCATGCAGGCCTCAAGTGAATCACCTTGCGTGCCGGCTGATG
>JAOUHJ010000005.1 GCA_029865225.1 Nitrospira sp. | reverse complement strand
GATCAGCACGAACAAGAGCGGGCACAACGTATTCAGGAAGCACTCTCTCCGTTACTTCTGGGTCGGGTGTGGGACACCACTGGAAGGCTCTCGCTGGTTCAGCTGGCGAGCCTTCTCGCTCGTTGTCGCTTTGTGATCGGAACGGATACCGGTCCACTTCATCTCGCAGCGGCGGTCGGGACCAGAGTGATCGGGTGGTATTTTGCCAGGGCTCGTGTGCATGAAACGGGGCCGTATGGTCCGAATCACTGGGTATGGCAGGCGGAGACGAGAGAGATGGATCGGATGGCCGCAATAAAGCCGGCCCGATGGCCCATTGCTGAGACGATCGCCTTACTTGGTGATGGCGCTGCCGCATCGGTCGAGGACTGGTCGTTGTGGAGAAGTTACCGCGATGATCTGGGCGCCTATTATGTCGAGTCGGAGCATGAGCCGATCGAGCCGTGTGAACGGGCGCAGATCTGGCGGCAGCTGCAACCCTTGTCGGTGTCCTAAGAGGACGTAGTGGAGTATCTACAGCACAACTTGGAGAGGCTTCGCTCTCGGTGTCCGGCTCTTGTTATGGCCGTACGGGAAAGTGCTGGAAATGTCCTCACCGTGACGCCTTCGCGCGAAGGTGCCCCCTCTGCCACGTACCAGGGTCAATGGGTCCACAGTGCCTACGATCCTCGGACAGAAGCCAGATCTTGGGCCGAGCAACAAGTGGGTGAATGGAAGAGGGGAGAATTGGGTGTCGTCCTCGGGGTCGGATTGTTGTATCACATCGAGGCCTTGGCTCAGGTGAATCCTGATCATTGCCGGCTTGCCGTCGTGGTGCCTGACCCTTCGGTGTTGAAGGATGCGCTGGGAGCGAGGCCGCTCGGTCCCTGGCTCAACACGATTATCTGGGTCATGGGGACCGCACAGGAGATGGCCGAGCAGTTGGCCTCACACGCTACGCCGTTGCGATTCTTTACCTATGGTCCGGCAGCGCGAGTCCATGCTGAGGAACACCAGCGGCTTGAGGCGAGCTTGCGCCGAATCGTTGCCGCACAAGCAGGAGGCCGCCTGCATGTTGCGGTGGTCGGTCCGATTTATGGGGGCTCACTCCCGATCGCCCGTTATGCCGTCCGAGCACTCGGCGAGTTAGGTCATCGGGTTACTTATATCGACCACAGCGTTCATCATGCCAGTTATCAGGCGTTTGACTCCTATCGAGATGAACGATCGCGACTGACTGTGCAGAGCCGTTTTGCCGATGTCCTGAGTCTCAGTACCATGGCAACTATTGCCGAGGATCCTCCTGACCTCGTGCTGGCCATTGCCCAAGCTCCGTTGTCGCTGGCCGTTCTCCAACATTTACAGAAAAAGAAGTTTCTGACGGCCATGTGGTTTGTGGAAAACTTCCGGCATCTCACATACTGGCAGCAACTGGCTGCCGGGTATGAGTACTGGTTCGTCATTCAACAGACGGAGTGCATTGACGCGCTGAAGCGGGCGGGTGCTACTGAGGTGCACTACCTTCCCATGGCAGCGGATCCGGTCGTCCATCGTCCCATCACGCTGACGGCTGATGAGCAACAGGAGTATGGAGCCGACGTCTCGTTTGTCGGGGCAGGGTACGCCAATCGACGCCGTCTCTTGCCTCAGTGGCTCTCCAAGGAATGGTCCTTTAAGCTGTGGGGAAATGAATGGGACGGTGCAGCGGATCTTTCCAGCGTTCTCCAACGAAACGGAGCCCGTATCGACACCGACACTTGCATGAAGGTGTTCAACGCGACAGCCATCAATCTTAATCTCCATTCCTCTTCCGGTATGGGATTGGATGCCCATCCGGATTTCGTCAATCCTCGGACGTTTGAACTTGCAGCATGCGGAGCCTTCCAACTCGTGGATGAACGAACATTGCTATCAGATCTGTTTTCCTCAGAGGAGATGGTATGCTTTCGAAGCCCAGACGAGGTTCCATCATTGATTCAGACATGGCTCAAGGACTCGGCCGGCCGGAGAGCCTATGCAGAGGCGGCGCAGCGGCGAGTGTTGCGTGAACATACATACCGACACAGGATGCAGGACCTCCTCGCTGCGGTGGGCCTGCATCAGCCCGATAGAATTGGTTCGATCTTGCGTGGCGAGCGATCCGCGACCGCGCTGCAGCGTCGGACGGATTCCGCAACCGAACTCTCACCGTTGCTGAGCCGATTTCCTCCCGGCCAACGGGTTGAGCTCAAGGATCTTGCCGCCGACATCCAGGCACGGGCGCCAGGTCGCGAACTGAGCCGAGAGGAATTGCTGGTCCTCATGTTGGACAGTTATCGGGCCGAGACGAGAGATTTGTTGTGACCAGGCAAGTGTTGATCATCAATATTACTCGAATGGGTGATCTCGTCCAGATGGGAGCACTGTTGAACCGACTTCAAGAAGAATGGCCGGGAGCGTCGGTGGATCTGGTCGTGGATCGGCGGTTTGCCTCGGTGGCGGCCTTGATGACGGGTTTGCGCGATGTGATTCCGTTCGATTTCCACGTGCTCATTGACGAGAGCCGTGCGGCGGTGAAAGATGTGGTTTCGCTTTACCAAGAGGTGAATGTATGGGTACAGCCGCTTGCTGAGCGTCGCTATGATCGCATCATCAACCTTACGTTTAATCGTCCCAGCGCCCTGTTAGCCGGCGCGATCGGAGCAACTGACATTCGCGGCGCGCGAAGCGCATGGGACGGTGGGATGGTGGTCGATAATCCATGGATGGCCTATTTTTGTGATTTCCACCAATTCCGCCGATTCAATCGATTTAATCTCGTGGATGTATACGCGTTAGGTGGTAGCGGTCCAGGTTTGTTTGCGCCACTACGGGTCAGGATTCCAGCAGAGGATCGCCTCTGGGCCAGGCAAGTTCTGGGGGGATCGTCTCGGTGGATTGCCGTTCAAGCCGGTGCCAGTGACGGCATGAAAGCATGGCGTCCTCATCTCTTCGGCTTGTCGTTGGCACAACTCTCTAAGCAATGGGATGGAGGTCTTGCCTTCATCGGTAGTTCCGATGAAGAAGGGACCATCGCTCAGGTCATGCAGGCCTATCGAGAGGCGGGGGGGCGGAACTTGGTCAAGAACCTCACAGGTCGTACAACCTTGAGCCAGCTCGCCGCGCTCTTAGCGGAATGCCGAATGCTCCTGACGAATGATACGGGTCCTATGCATATCGGAGTTGCAGTGGGAACCTCGGTGATCGACCTTTCAGTGGGTCATGTGGATTTCCAGGAAACGGGTCCCTACGGGACGGGCCACTGGGTTATTCAGCCCGAGCTCGATTGTGCTCCCTGTGGGTTTGAGCAGGTCTGTGCCCACCATGCCTGCAAGGATCGGATTTCACCGGACCTCGTGGCGGATTTGTTGCTTCATATGTTGAAGGGCGCACCGCCTCCATCACGAGCGACGGGTGTGCTCTTGTATAGGTCGGATGTCGATGAGGATGGATTGGGTACGTTCCGGTTACACGCAGGAACGGAATCCGTTAGGACGGCTTGGTACGCCGGCTTCTGGCGCCGGTATTGGTATGAGACCTACACCGGAGTTGGGAGTAGGGTTCCAGCCCCCGATGGGCCGCCACCCGACGAGCAGCAGGCAAGAGAATCCATTCAAGGTTTGATTCCGCTTCTCACGGCAGCTTGCCGGAAAGCCGAGGAAATCGCTCATCTGGCCGGTCGGAAAACCATCAACATTTCGGAGGTCACACAGCTCCAACAGCAGCAGGGGAAAGAAAAGGAGCGGCTGGTTCATATTGGCATGGGTAGTTCGGCCACGGCGCCGGTGACCGCTGCGTTCCTGCGCCAACTCCAAAATGACAACGTCAAGGGGTTAGACCGGTTAGCCCATCACCATGCAGGTGCCTATAGAACGCTGTTGACGAGGGTGTTGGATATTGAACGACGATGTTTCGGTTCAAATTCAAATGACTCCTGTCCCTTACCGGGTCTCAGACCACCTATGCGCCAGACGGGCTCAACGCAGCACGTTGCGTGAATCTCGCTGGGAAGAAGGAGACATCTCATGCAGATCAGATTAGATGATGATCAATGGGTGGCGCCGACCGACGCGTCATTGGAGGAGGTCTTTGCCGAGTTGAGCGAGCGTGCTCATGCGAAAGCGCGTATTGTGACGACCATGATGCTCGATCGGCGCCGGCTGACTGACCGCGATCTGGATCCAGGATTACTGAAAGAATCTTCCGCCAAGTTCGGGAACCTCGTCGCGACGTCACGTACGCAAGAGGAGATCATCCAAGATGCCTGTGGTGCAATCCGTCGATACCGAGAACTGGTCGTTCAGGAAGGAAGCTCCCTGGCACGTCAGCTTCGACTGGGCAAGCAGGAGCTCCCCTTACTGGATCGGTGGTTGGGGAAGGTGGCCGATCTTCTGGAATTGATCGGCAACCAGGCGTCGGATCCCAAAGCTGACTCGATGGTCAGCGACAAGGCCAAATGGATCGAGGAGCTGCTTGCCGCACGACAGCTCAGTGATACGGTTCGTATGGCCGATCTGCTCGAATATGAAATCCTACCGAGGCTTTCCTCCGAAAACGCCGATATCCGTTAGATACCGTTGCAGAGCAGTTCCTCCGCTCTCTGGTGGTTGGTCTGGAGGCTCAAGTCCCCGTGGGATTGGCCGATAAGACAGGCACGCCACGTAAGGGCGTAATGGAATACGGCTTCTGCACGGATGTCGGAAGCACAGCAACGGATGGTGTTCTAGTTTCAAGGAGGAAGGGCAATGGCTCTTATCGTTAACAATAACCCCGCGTCCATCGCGGCTCAGCGGAACCTCTCGATTAACACCCTGAGTCTGAACCGTTCGGTCGAACGGTTGTCATCCGGTCTTCGGGTGACACGAGCTGCAGATGACGCCGCCGGCCTTGGGTTGTCCGAGTCCTTGCGGGCTCAAATTCGCAGCATCAACCAGGCCACTCGAAATGCGTCGGACGGCATCAGTCTGACGCAGATCGCCGACGGTGCTGCCGCCACGATCGGGTCCTTGCTGGCCCGGTTGCGCGAGTTGTCTTCACAGTCCGCGAGCGGAACGGTGGGCAATACGGAACGTTCCTACATCGATCAGGAGTTTGTTGCCCTACGCTCTGAAATCGATCGTATCGCCCAGGTCACGGAATTCAACGGTCAGGCGCTCACAAGCGGCTCGACGATCAGCTTCTCCGTTGCCATCGGGTTCCGGAGTGGATCCGGGAACACGCTGAGTCTGGATCTTAACGACATCACGACGAGCTCGTTAGGGTTGTCCTCGGTGAACGTTTCCACATCCGCCAATGCGACGAGCGCGTTGGCGAATATCGACAATGCGATTAGTGCGGTTGCCACAGCACGTGCCGAATACGGTTCGATTCAGAACCGATTTGAAGCAACCATTGCAAACCTGCAGGTCACGAGTGAAAACCTCACGGCTGCTGAATCACGGATCCGTGATGCCGATATCGCACTCGAGACCTCGATCTTCACCAAGAACCAGATCCTGGTGCAGGCTGGTATTGCGACGCTGGCACAAGCCAACACCTTGCCGCAACAGGCGCTGGCGTTACTCAGAGGATAATTGGCAGCACGTCGTCCACCGCCCCTCTCCTAGTTGGGAGAGGGGCCCGGTGAACGAGGTGATACAAGGGGGGGAATCATGATCACCAATGTAACATCCAAGGTGGATCTCCCGACCACTGCCAACCGTAGGAGCCACACCGAGGCTCCTCCCACGAATACGCGTGCGGCTGAGCATGCAGGGAGTTCAGAGTTCACTCCCGCGTCATCGACGCAGCGAGCTGCGCTTGAACAAGCCGTGGGCAAGGTGAGGGAAGCTCTGCAGCAATCGGGTTCACACTTGCAGATCGAAGTGGATCAAGAACTTCAACGAGTCGTCGTCAAGATCTTGAAGGGAGACTCGGGAGAGGTGATTCGGCAGATCCCTCCTCAGGAGGTGATCAATCTGGCCAAAAACTTGGCGAACCACAAAGGGCTGTTGTTTGAGGAACATGTCTAATCCGACACACAGGGATGTGAGATGCCGACGATAAGTTTCGGAGGCCTAGGGAACGGGCTGGATTTTGGACAGGTCGTCGATCAACTGGTGAAGGTGGCTCAACTGCCGGTTGATCGCCTGACCAAGAAACGAACGGACCTCAATGCCAAGCTGACGGATTTGACTACGGTGAGCACTAAAGTGGCGGCGTTGCAGAGCGCCGCCGAGGCGCTCAGGCTTTCGACCTCGTTCGATCGTACCACGGTATCCGTCAGCGACTCGACGGTGCTGTCGGCCTCCTCCTCTTCTTCCGGGGCAACGGGGACCTACAGTGTGCGGGTCGTTCAGCTTGCACAGTCTCATCAGATCGTGAGTAAAGCAGCCAAGGCGGCGCCATCAGAGACCGCCGACATCGTCAGTGGCGGATCGGCCACATTCACCTTCACAGTAGGGTCCGGATCAAACCAAACCGTGAATTTGGGATCGACCGCCACACTGGCGGATTTGCGGGACCAGATCAATGACCTCGGAGCGGGAGTGACGGCCTCGCTGATCAATACCGGAACGGAGGCAGCCCCATCATACCGGTTGGCGTTGTCGTCCAACAACACAGGCAGTGATAACGCCATTACCATCGTTGCTGACGGCACGGATTTGGATCTTCTGAATGGGAGCGGCACCGGAGGAATTGATACATTGTCTGCCGCCCAGAATGCACAGGTCCAGATTGGAGATCAGTCACTTGATCCGTTAACGATTGAGCGTAGTTCGAACACGATTACTGATGCCATCCCAGGACTCTCTCTGACGCTCACCAAGACGACGGGAGCGGAGACGGTCCAGGTGAGCCTGTCTCAGGACGTGAATGCCGTTAAGACGAACATCAAGGCCTTGGCAACCGCATACAATGAGGTCGTGAAATTTATCAATGAGCGGTCAACCTACGACGTTGCGACGAAGCAAGGTGGAGTCTTCTTCAATGAATCCTCCGCTAGAACAGTAATTGCTCAACTTCGAACCGCTCTCTCGTCTTCCGTGAATGGCGCCACCACGTACACAAGCGTCGGACAGATCGGCTTCAAGACTGAACGGGACGGGACCATTGCGGTGGATGATGGACAGCTGACCACCGCGCTGAACACGAATTACGGTGCGGTCAAAGCATTGTTCGTCAATCAGGGCTCGGCAGCGGGCTTGGCCCAATCGCTCGTATCGACTGTGGATGCGTTAAACGACGTCGTAGGCGGAGCTCTCACGCTTCGCAAGAATGGCTTAACGAGCGAGATAACGCGGGTTGGTGACGACATCGCCAGGCAGGAAGATGCCGTGAGTCGCTATGAAGAACGACTCAGGCGCCAGTTCGCTGCGCTGGATGGACTCTTACGACAGCTTCAGGGGCAAAGTAGCTTCCTTCAATCCCAGTCTTCGTCCAATCAATCACAAAACTAGGATAATCGGCTATGCTCACCCAGTACGCGCGTCAGTACGAACAGACCCAAGTCGTGACCTCCTCCGGCGTCCAGTTGGTTGTGTTGCTCTACGACGGTGCGATTCAGTCGATTGAAATAGCTAGGCGAGAGATTCAGGTGAATAATGTTCGAGAGAAGGCACGACACCTTGGGCGAGCCATCGCCATTATTGGAGAGCTGAACAGTGTGCTGGATCATGAGCAAGGCGGAGCCATCGCGAGATCGTTACGGAGATTGTACGACTACATGATGGCAGAGCTGGTTGAAGCGAATGCTCGGAACAATGAGCGGAGGCTGGAAGGGCCTCTCCGCTGCCTGATCACGTTGCGTGAAGCATGGCGCGAAGTCGCTGCCCAGTAGCAGCCTCGCATGGCGGGAGTACGATGAATTCTCCGAGGCCTAACCATACGTCCGAGATCGAGCGACTCACCAAAGTTGCCGTTGATGCCGCTCGATCAGGGCAATGGGATGTTGTCATCCAATGCTACCGAGACCGGGGAAATCTCTTGGAAACGATGCAACCCGCACTCGAACAGGGAGAAGAATTGTTACAGTTGGATCGCCAGGTTTGCGACCACGTACAGACCACACAGGCCTTGCTGGCATCGCTGTTAGGGGAAGCCGCGGCGACGAAACGCCGATTACAAGGGCTACGTCAACGATTAGGGGTACCTGCGATGGCACCTGAGGCGATGTCCATGGAAGCCTAATCGAACTAGGAACGGACAATGGCAAGCCAGGAGCTGCCTTCAGCCAATCTACAACGAACACCCGGTCACAAGCTGCTCTCGACCAACCAGCAATTGGAATCGCTCCATCAGTTGCTTGCCGCGGTAGTTGCCTGCCAAGACGAAAATGAAATAGTCAAGACTCTCACAGGGCAATTGCACGAGCTGATCTCCACTGATGCGATCGGAATCGTTCGATCAAGTTGTGAACATGTCCGACTCTGGTCAAGTGATCAGGGTCGAGAAACAGAGGCACGTATCCGTCGCTACCTCCTTCGACGGCTCGGTCATGTGGCTCCTGATACGCCTCAGCTCGTAAGGTCTCGACGGCCGGCTCGTTCCCGACATCTCTCGCTCGTACCAAGTTCGGCATGCACGCTCATCGAGCCGGATGAAAAACCGACGAACGCCCATGAAATACCCTTGGCATTAGGACAGGAAGAGGTAGGTCTGTTCTTTGTTCAGAGAAACGGCAACGAGTCGTTCACCGAGTGGGAGAGACAGGTACTTCACATCATTGGCACGGTCCTGGCGGTGTCTTTTCGGAATGCAGAATCTCGTCGATTTCGACGAGACCTCGATCGTTGCGATCCCTTGACCGACATACTCAATACCCACGCATTGGATGGTGCCTTGACCCGCGAATTGCGAATCGGGCAACGCTACAGAGTCACGGCTTGTCTGTTAGTGATCGGACTCGATTACTTCAGAACGGTCAATGACCGCCTTGGCCACGAAGCGGGGGATCATGTGCTCCGATCGGCAGCCGATGTGATACGCGAGATGGTGCGCGACAGTGATATCGTGGGGCGATGCGGAGGTGACACATTCGGAGTGGTGCTCCCGCATACTGAGAGGCGGCAGGCCCGTCATCTTGCGGAGCGATTGCGAGAGCATATTGAGCGCCACCTGTTTGTCAGTCAATCGGGGCAGGTTCGTACCACAGCGAGCATCGGCTTAGCTGCGGTTCCGGATCTCGGTGTCACTTCGAGCTTGGATTGGATGACGATTGCCGGGGCTGCATTGAGGGAAGCGAAGGCTCAAGGAAGGAACTGCGTTGCCATCCATGTCCCTCAACCGCCGGCATTAGCCTGTGCTGCTGCACTAAGCTTGGCAGCATGACGTCGATCGGAAGGTGGCCATGACTTCATCTGAGATGACATCGTCGCATCCGCCGGTCGAGATGTCGCAGGACGAACGGCGCGAATGGATCAGAATCGACGATCGCATATTGATGGAATATCGCATGTTGACCGAGTCGGGGAGTGTCCTTCCCATAACGGTGGGACCTCCGACTGCTCAGTCGATTTCTGAAGCGGTGATGAAACCCACGGCAGAACTGCTTGCTCGCTCGGGCGAATCGGTGATGGGCTCACCGATGCTGCCCTGGATCATGAAGGTGGACTATCTCCTCGAGGTCATATTGAACTCCTTAGCTGCCAGCCGACCAGAGACAGTCCACATTGCTCGACTAACGGATGTCAATTTGAGTGGGGGAGGAGTGGGATTTGCGGCTTCCCGGGATTTCGTAAGTGGTGATCAGCTCATGCTCAAGCTGTTTCTACCCCCGTTTACTCCGATTCAGAGCACCGTCCGAGTAATCCGATCGGAGCCGTTGGCACAGGGTCATGGGTTCATGATCGCGACGGAGTTTGTCGATCTCAAGCCAGACGATCAGGAGCATCTGATCCGGCACATTCTTCAAACACAGGCGGAACGGCTGAGATCGCGTCAAAAAGCTCCGAACTAGGGGCGCCATCCTGAACATTCTGCACTAGGCCGCCCGAGTAGAAGGAGTCGACAGCATGTGGAGCAGAGTCTCTCCCATCTTTGTCAACGCCGTTGCAGCTGGAGAGGACGGAGCGTGTTGTATGACAGGGGTGTATGCGCGTACGGCTTGCTCCATCGCAGGATCTTCCGGAATCTCACCCAACAGAGTTAAATCGCCACCGACGTAGTCTTTGAGTAACTTCTTCAGCTGCGGCACGTTGACGCGGGCACGTCCCGATACGCGATTAAGGACGAGGGCAGGCTTAAAAGCTTGTAATGTCGATTCGGCGATCGTTCGCCCTGATTCGTCGGTCTTGCCGGCGACCTCGAGAACTTCCTCCACGCTGCAGTAATCTCGGTTGGCAAGTCCCTCCGCCATGACATCGCGCATCAAAAACATGGAGAGAACACGACGAATGGCGGCCAGCTTGATAAAGCGATACAGATCCAGGACCGAGGTGGGATCTGGCGTCGCGACGACAACATGATGGTCGGCCATCAGAAAAAAATCGAGTGCATGGTAACTGGTACCTGCTCCGATATCGACGATAATCACATCTGCATGGATTTCTTCGAAATTCCGGATGAGCCGTGTTTTCTGCGAATAGGACATATTCGCTGTTGCCAGTGTGTCCCCGGTTCCCGGAATAATCCGCAAGGTGCGATGAATGGGAAGGCGTTGAGCAACGTCATCCAACCGTTCGACTCGATGGGTGAGAAAATCGGTCAGAGTGTGTGTCGGATGGAGATGGCCGAAGAGCACATGAGCGTCTGCTCCTCCAACATCGAGATCCGCGAGCACGACTTGCTTGCCTTTCCTCGCTAGGTCCAGTGCGAGGTTGGCTGCGACGACGCTTTTGCCAACCCCACCTTTTCCAGATGCAATAGAGATAGTGTGTCCCATTGCGATCAGTTTCTACCGGTAATAGCAGAGTGCCACATCTTCATCGGCTCACAGATGGGAATTCTGAAGAAACCTGCCCCATCCGGACACAGTAGCAACGAAGGGGGCGCCACATCCGATACCTGAGTATAGCACCGGCTCAAGTTTTCAAACCGCTCCGCCGATACCTCAGGTGTCATGAATAGCGACCTAGTTGCATCAACAGCCACTCAGTCGGAAGCCGACACCCTGCGGGACGGGGAAATCTTGACTGTGATGGAGGTGGCCATGTTCCTCCGGGTTCCGAAATCCACCGTCTATAAGCTTGCGCGGGTCGGAGAGTTGCCTGCTTCAAAGATTGGAAAGCATTGGCGTTTTCTCCGCCGTGACATTCATGAATGGATGCACAGTCGGTCCAAGCAGGCCTCATGACGAGTGCGACGCTGGGAGGTTCGTCGGGAAAATGGCCATTGGGCATTGTAGTTTGCCCCAGAAGGTTTGGGCATGAACGGTGGGTATGACCCTGCCCTCACCTCTCTCAAATGCGCGAGTTGCTCCCCAGACACACCAATTGCTTCCTTCCTCCCCGGTGAGTATCTGAGTCAATTGGTCCTTCAGGCTCAGGTCGAGGAGCGAATCTTCCGATCATGTGGTGACGTGCCGAACGGTCATCGGAGTGAGGATTTGTCGCATCATGGCACGACTCATTGCAGGCGGTATTCCGATAGAAGGCTGAGAAAATGGAGACATTATGCCAGCCGATCCTAACATGAAAATTCTTGTGGTCGATGACATGGTTACGATGAGAAGAATCGTGAAGAATATTCTGAGGCAGCTTGGATTTTCCAATATCGATGAGGCTGAAAATGGACAGGAAGCGCTGCAAAAACTACGCAGCGACACATTTGGATGTGTCGTTTCCGACTGGAACATGCCGGTCATGACGGGCATCGACATGTTGCGTGCAATCAAGGCGGATGAGAAGCTTAAGGCCATTCCCGTGTTGATAGTGACGGGTAAAGCTCAGCAAAGCAACTTGGTTGAGGCCGTGCAGGCCGGGGCAAGCAATTATATCGTCAAACCATTCACGGTAGAGACCATGCAGGAGAAACTCGGAAACATTTTCAAATAGGCTATCGTTCGGCAGTCGATCATCCGTATCAGAACCGCCGGAGGGAGCGCCCAATAAACAGAACACAAACTCTATGAAGAATTGGGTGAGCTGGCCCGTTTCTTTGAGCGTGCGATCAAGGGTATCTCGGAGGCGAGTCGTGGGGCATTAGCAGTACGCAACTACCGACGACCACATTCCGTTTGACCGACTTGAACAGGATGACAGAAGCAGGGCCTCTCAAACTCCTGCGTTTGACGGAAAACGATTGAGGAATCCAAAGCTAGCGCCATGAAACAAGAAATGCCCGACGATATCCTGGCTCAGTTCTGGTTCAAATGAGGCATCTGCATAATGGATATTGCAACCATTCTGGGAGTGGTCATCGCATTGGGCTCGATCGCCGGAGGGCAAGCGCTGGAAGGCGGACATCTGGGCTCGATCATGCAGCTCACGGCCTTCATCATTGTAATTGGAGGGACCCTCGGTGCAATTTGTATACAGAATCCATTGTCCGTCGTTATCAAGGCATTCGGCGCGTTGTCTCTGACGATTTCCGGCTCTCACATCGACAATAAAGGCACGATCAAGCTGATCTTGGATCTTGCCAACATCTCGCGGAAACAAGGTCTACTGGCACTGGAGGGCAAGCTCAAGGACATTAAGGATCCCTTTATGAAAAAAGGGATTCAACTAATTGTCGACGGAACCGACCCAAAGGCCGTCCACGAAATTCTGGAAATCGAAGTGGAACACCACGAAGAGCAGGGAGTGATCGCGGCCAAGGTGTGGGAAGCCGCCGGTGGGTATGCGCCGACCGTCGGGATTCTTGGTGCGGTACTTGGGCTGATCCATGTGATGGAGAATCTTGCCGATCCTTCGAAGCTGGGAAGCGGTATTGCTGTGGCGTTCGTCGCGACGGTGTATGGGGTCGGAGCCGCCAATCTCTTCTTCTTACCCATGGCCAACAAGATGAAGTTGAAGCTCAAAGAAGAAGCGGGATCTCGCAATCTGATGATCATGGGGCTGGTAGGGCTGGCGCAGGGCGAAAACCCTCGGCTCCTTCAGGAAAAACTGGAAGGGGTTCTTCCACATAACGAACGAACCAAGGAGTCGAAGAAGTGAAGCGTTGTTCGTATTTCGTCAAAGTCTTGAGCGCACATCATGCAGACGCTTCACGCTTCACGGTCCTAAATGGCAAAACATAAGCACGAAGAACATGAAAACCACGAGCGTTGGCTGGTCTCCTATGCAGACTTCATCACCCTCCTGTTTGCGTTCTTTGTCGTCATGTACTCCATTTCCTCGGTCAATGTAGGAAAGTATCGAACAGTCAGCGAGTCGATCAAGGCAGCACTCAATCCGGTCGTGAGCCCCCCTGCTTCCCCAGCCGCCTTTACCTTGAGCACCAATAAATCGGCACTCACGGCGCCTGATGCACCAGGGAGTAAGGAAGTGGTCGTCAGAAAACTGAGAAATTTGGTGAAGAGCATTACGGCAGTGCCCCAAATGTCGGCGGTGCGAATTATCGAACAAATCAATGGCGACATCGTGATCACAATTCCTGATCAGCTCCTGTTCAACAGCGGAGAGGCGGCAGTGCGTACCGAAGCGCTGCCATTTCTTGAGGGCCTTAGTGGGGCACTTGTCGAGCTGAATCGCCATACGAAGGTCGAGGGACACACGGATAACGTGCCGATCCGCACCGCACAATTTCCTTCGAACTGGGAATTGTCGGCGGCTCGAGCCGTGATGGTTGTCAGAGTACTGTCCGAACTCTATGGCGTACCGGCCGACCACCTTGCTGCGGTGGGGCATGCTGATACCAGGCCTGTAACAGCCAACCTCGATTTGGAACAGAGGGCGAAAAATCGTCGAGTCGAGGTTGTGATTCTTGAGCAGGCGCCGCCTGCTCCTCTTCTCCAGGCAGAGAATGAGGCGGATGCCTCCGATCAATCAACAGAAGGTGTGCCGGCGAGCGACTCGGAGTTGGTTCCGGAGTTATCCGGAATGAACCGCTCCAGGACGCCATAGACCTTCGACCCCTAGCTGCCCAACCACCCAGACCTCAAGTCTCGAGGAATTTCAACCGACAATAGTAGGCAGTCAAGTACGACTGACATGTCCAGCTGAGTATTTATTTGTCTGGAGTTCATATGCCGATCACTCAGCGAACCTCACAGACCACCACCGTGATTCACATTGATGATGTCTTTACACATCGCAACCGCAAGGACTTCTCCTCCGCTGTGAAGACCTTTAAGGAGTCATCGAGGAAACACCTCATTGTCGATTTACATGATACCACCTATGTCGATAGTGCCGCAGTCGGCCTCCTAGCGTTGACGTCTCAACAGTTGATCGCGGATGAGCGCATGCTCAGTCTGGTAGGGCCACAGGGTACGGTCAAGACCATTCTGGAGCTGGCAAATCTTGACAGAATGATTCCGGTATTTCCAACGGAAGAGGCAGCTGCATCTCGAGCCGCATGAGGGGAGCATACGAACTGAGTTCGATTGATTTGATAGAAGGAGGAAGTCATGGCCATGCAAACGAAAGAACGTCCGGTTCCGAATGGTGTAGTGCTTGAGCTCAGTGGAGATTTGACGTATGCCAACCGAGAACAATTCAAGACGGCCGTGGAGGCGATTCGACAGAAAGGCTGTCGGCATCTCATCTTGAACATGGCGGACGTGAGATTTGTGGACAGTTCCGGTCTCGGCTTGCTGGCGCTCGTCTCTCAGAACTTCAAGCTGAGCCAAGGAAAAGTGAGTATGTTGAAGCCACAAAGTTACGTGCGGGAAATCATGAGCCTGGCCAACATTCAAAAACTCATTCCTGTCTATGACAACGAGCAAGATGCGTTGGCCGGACAGCAACGGGCGGCCTAGTCCAGGTCGTATTCGACCAAGACGTACAGCATGATTCATTCTGAACGGCCGTGTCTGTCTGGTCCAGCCTAACACGATGCTGACATCATCACAGCAGTCGGTACCCTCCACTATGGACGAGAAGGTGATGAAAACCGTGCTCGTCGTCGATGACGAGCCGACCGCACGTATCGCGATGGCGGCGCGACTCAAGCGGCTTGGGTATCGTGTGATCGAAGCGGTCGACGGTAAATCCGGACTGGATGCGCTTCGTCGGGAGCGACCGGATCTGACGATTCTCGATTGGATGATGCCCGACATTGATGGTCCTGCTTTTTGTGAACGGGTCCGTCAGGACCCTGAACTCCTGACAAGTCAAATTCTCATGATGACGAGTCATGATCAACCGGAGCAAATTGCCGAGGGGTTGGCCCGCGGGGCTGATGACTTTCTCAGCAAGGCCGCGAGCAAGTATGAAATTATGGCCCGTGTTCAAACCGGGATGCGCGCTGCCAGCTTGATCCGGCGGTTAGAAGATGTGACGGAGGAAATTCGACGGAAACAGCAGATGCTCGAGCGTGAACTCCAGTCCGCTGCACGCTACGTCGAATCGTTGCTCCCGGTCTCGGGGACCATCGGGCCCAGTGTGCAGATGGTCTGCCTCTATCGGCCTTCGCTGGCCTTAGGGGGAGATCTCTTTAACATCGTATCTTGGAGTGATGACCTTCTCGGCTTGTATCTGCTTGATGCCTCCGGCCATGGTGTGTCGCCCGCGTTGCGGTCGGCTTCCTTGTCCACCTTTTTGCGCAGGGAGAGCCTGCTACGCCATATCGGATCGAGTGATCCCGGTGCAATCTTGACGGAAGCGAATAAACATTTCCCCCTCACTGAAAATGGACACTATTTTACGATCGCCTTTGCGACACTCGATGTCCGCTGCGGCACGCTGTCGTACGCGACGGCTGGGCACAACGGTGCGCTTTTTCACCGCCGATCCGGTGAGGTCTGTTGGATGGCGAAACCCAATTTGCCGCTTGGCTTTGATCCAACGACGAGCTATCTGACTGAGGAGCTGCCGGTTGCGCCAGGCGACAGGCTGTATCTCCTCAGCGACGGACTCTATGAAGTTCCAAACTCGAACGGCGATTTATGGGGACAGGGTCGCTTGGAGGAGACCATTCGTCGGTTCGGGACCTGCCCCTTGGCTGAAGTCGTCCCTGGGTGTGTGAGCGAGGCGATCAGGTGGCAGGGGCATGAGCAATTCCCAGACGATGTCGCTCTGATGGGTGTCGAGGTGATGGATACCGATACCTAGAAAGCCAATGTCATGAGTCATGATTCGGTTTTCAATCTTGATGAGGCGCTGGCCCGGGTCGATCATGACCGGGAGACATTCGACATGATGGTGGAACTCTTCCTCGAACACGGCCCGAAGGACTTAGCCGAGACGAAGGCGGCTCTCGATGTCCAAAACGCCGTCGGTGTGGCTCGATCCAGCCATCGCCTCAAGGGAGCGGTGCTCCAGTTCTGCGCGCCCGCGTCCCTGGATGCCTGCAAGGCGTTGGAGGAAACGGCGAAGGCCGGCAACCTTGCCCAGGCAGAAGCACTCTATGCAACCTTGGAACGGGAAATTCTTCGTCTTCTGAACGCGCTACGTCTTGAGCGGGACAAAGGGCTTGCCGCATTATGACCACAGAGCCTTCAGATCATCTGTTGGTCATCGACCCCTGTCCGGAAACCCACGCCCTCATCGTTCAGCACCTGCAGGGCCGAGGCTTTTCTGTCCTGGCTGCACCGGATCCCAGTGCTGCCCTGGCTACGATAGACACGGCAGCCCCGGACATCGTGCTCACGGACTTGTTTCTCCCTGATGCAGCGGGGCTTGCCTTGGTGAAAGAGCTGAAAGCTCGACAGGATCCCTGCCCCGTGATTGTGATGGCCCAAGACGCACCGGAATCTCTGATCCTCGAATCGCTTCGTGCCGGAGCTGCTGATTATGTGCATAAGCCGGTGACCGAGGAAGAACTGGCGCATGCGATCCAGCGCGTTCGCGGTCTTCTTCCCGGTGATCTGTCCGATCTTCCTGGACTCTGCCGATCGGAGTATCGGCTCACGGTGGACTCGGATCCTGCCCATATCCCCGGGATTATTTCCTGGCTTATCAAAACCACGGCATCGATGTTGCCGGCGGTACGACGGCTGCATCTTCAGGGGGCGCTGCAAGAACTACTGTTCAATGCCATCGAACATGGAAATCTGGAGATCTTTTATCAGGAGAAGCAGGAGGCCTTGGCTACCGGTCAGTATGAGCAACTTCTCGCCCAACGATTGAATCAAGCGCGATTGAAAGATCGGAGGGTGACCATCCACACGCTTTATGACAAGGGCGGGAATAGCCTGACGTACCGTATCACTGATGAAGGGAAAGGCTTTAAGTGGCGGACGTTTCTCTCCCGCTCGCAAGACATGTGTGGGTCGGAGGATGTGAACGGAAGAGGGGTGTTCTTAACTCGCTCGTTTTTTCCTTCTTTGGCGTACAATGACTGCGGCAACGAAGTGACGATCACGATGCTACTTCGCTGATCGGTCTAGAGTATCCGCATATATTCCACCGTACTCTCGCCTTTGCTGGCATCGCGTCTCAGCACCACAAATGAGGATTTGGTGGTTTCATTGATCGTAATGGCCAGGCGTGCCGAAAAATAGTCAGACTTGATGTCGTAGTCGTTGCGCAATGTCCTGCCGATTTCTTGAAAACTACTGACTCGATCCAACTCGACCTTCGTTTTGTAGGGGCGTCCTTGGACGATTTCCATCGCGATTGTTTGGGTAATGCTTGGGTCGAGCGTCTGAATGACGATCGGATCTGCTGTATTCAGGTTGACCGGTCCTCCGCCTTCCAAGGGGTAGACCGTCACATAGGGTTCGATGCGTTCGATGATCTCCGGCGTAAATCCCTTGATAAGCCGAAGATCCCCGAGTCCCGGCAACGGCGAATTCGCGGCCCGATAGGGCGGTCGCAAGGATTGATAGTACTGGCTCTCCGCGCCGGCTGGTTGGGGAGCGTCATCCTGATCGATCCAGTCGATCAGGGCATCCACCAAGTTCGGACTGACTTTCAGCAGTTCGAAGAGACGTCTGACTCGGAAGACTTTCTTTTTCTGTTCTAGTTCACCACCCGACGTTGACGCGAGGTCGTTCAGGTTTACTTTTCCCGTTTCATCCTTGATCTGCGCCGTGAGGAACCCGTCGCCGATGGCGTAGTTTTTGATCGGCATGCCCCAGATGTCGGTCGGAGCGTCGTACTTTTGGCCGGTCATCTTTTCCCGCAAGAGATCCTGCGCCAAGACGGCACGCATCGCCTGCACAGCCGCCCTGGTCAACATGCTGGCCTTATAGTCGTCTCGAAACGTCGCCGCCGCTCGGTATTCGCGGCGTGCCTCGGCATCGAATTCAAGAATGAGGGCTGTCAGAAGAGTCAAGACGAGGAGTGCCAACAGGAGCGCGACACCTCGTTCGTCAGCTTTTGGCATAACTCAAGATCCGAATGGTGGCGTCCATGTTCACCGGATTATCGAATTTTGGGCGCATTTGTAGGTGGCGGACATGCAGATCGTAGGGCGCTTGGTCGATCGCGACGAGTAACGCCAGCACGTCCGGCAGTTGCACGCCTTCCAAGCGCAGATCGACGGCGGTTTCTTCATAGCCTTGGGCGAGCGTTTGTACCTGCGGCTGCATGCTCGTAATACGTTCGCGCACGTGCGCCGTCGTGGCCGCTTCCTCCATGAAGGTGAGCAGCGAAAAGTGTTGATCGTGTGTGGGCATGCGACGTTCGACCTTCGCCAAACGATCCCGCTTGGTGAGATAGTCCTGACTCAACAGCGCCAACTCGGTGAGATCTTTCTGCTTTCGTACCGTTTGACGCTCAAGGCGATCCAATGTGTCGAGCAAGGGGTCCACGATGAGCACGAAGAGGAGGCTAAGCCCGAGCACGATGCCCCCCACCAAGACGAGTGTCTGCTCCCGTTTGGACATGTGGTGCCAACGTTCTCGAAACTGTGGCATCATGACGGTTTCACCGTGACGGTCATTCGAAACACCACTTGATTGGGTGCTGCGCCTACACGAGTTTCCGTGACCGCAACATCCGCGAGCTGAACGCTGCCGGCGAGGGTTTGTTTCACCCGTTCGACGGCGTCGAACGAGGTGGTCTCACCTTCCATGAGGATCACCGCTCCATCGACGGTCAACTCTCGAACCTTGACCGTTGTCCCGGGCGGCAGTTGCTTCACGAAGACCGACAGCGTACGCAAGACGGTCTGGTCTGTGGTGTCAACCAGACCAAGGGATTTATCAAGCTGGCCGATGCGGTATTGGGCCAAATCCAGTTCTTCTCCAGGAGCGGCACCGGCGCCAAAGAATTGCTCATACCGGCTCTGCAAGGCGGCTTTCAGCCTCGTCACCCGTTGGTCTTGCAGCATAAAGTGTACGGTGAAGTCTCCGACCGCCAACAGTGCGATGACCAGAACAGCAATGACGGCCAAACGCCGGTCCTGTTTGCTTGTGATCGTGTCCGAGGACGTTGCTTCCGTCACACCCTTCAGATCAAGGGCAAGTCCGAGCGGAGACGACTTAAATCGCCAGCGTGGCCTGATGATCTTCGGGTGAATCGCGAGACCGAAGGCGATGGAAAAGGCTCGTGGCGCATCAGCCCCGAATCCCTGGCGTGGCCCCACCGGATAGAGTCCCAATTGTCGCGACACATAGTCCCCGATTTCATGTAGCTTGGATCCGCCTCCACAGATCCAGGAATGGGTCAGCCGACCACGGTCGCTTCCTTGATAGGCTTGCAGCGTGATTCGCAGTTCCCTCAAGATAGGCTCCAACAACCCATGCACCTGATCCACCGCGAGCGTGCGTTTGTGACGCTCAGCGTCGGCGAAGCTGCAGGCATGACGGATAGCCAAGGCATGGGTGAGGTGGTTACCGCCCCAGAGGATGGTCCGGAGCACGACGGGACGCCCTCCCTGAACGAGGCAGAGCGTAGTTTTCGAAGCGCCGACGTCGATGATCGCCAGATCCGGCGGTACGTTGGCCCCTTCCTCTTGCAGATATTGGGTGACGGAAAAGAGCGCCATGGCATCCACGTTGATCGCGGATGGTTCCACATCGGCTTGGGCGAGAAAACGAAGATGCTCGGCGACCTTGTCTCTGGGTGCGGCGGTGATGAGCACTTCGGAGCCTTTGACTTCACGTGCGACTCCTTCAATCGACTGCTCCGGCGGGAGTACCAGGCTTCCGACCGCCAGATCTTCGAGCGGCATGGGGACAAGATTCTCGACTTCGAATGGCACGACCTGTGCCAGTTTGGCCGAATCTTTGAATGGAAACGAAAGCGTCCTGACAAAGAGGTCCTGACAGGGGATGGCGGTTACCAAGCGGTCGGTGGCGTAGAGGCCATGTTGCCAAATGAAGCTCCGTAAAGACTGTACACGCCGAGCCGGTTCGAGGTCTTCCGGACGTGAAAACGGCATCGGGTGCTGGAAATAGTCGACGGTTTCACGACCACTCAAGCGGCGGCGGAACCGGACGGCCTTTAAGCCGGTTTGTCCGACATCTAGTCCGACACATTCATCTACGATAGCCATACTCGTCTCGGCAAATGCTCCTCTGAGGGGTCTACTTTACAATGCGATCCTAGCCTGTGCCAAGGTTCCTACGATCTTGACGGTCATGGGCGTCCCAGGAGGCGGGGCGGGGAGGCCCAACGATCCTGCTTTGGAGGCGAAGCCAGGACCAGGAATGACCGTTACTGTGAGCGCAAGTTGGCTGTTTGGCATCGGTTGCTGAAGCGTGATCCGTCCTTCTCCCGTGAAGGAACCGTCGATCCCCTCGCCTTTCATGTGTGTAATCTCGCAGAGGAGGTCTCGGCATGAGAGACCTGCTGAAACCGAGCTGAATGTCAGCGAGAGGGTTCGACCGTTTCCGAGTGGAATCTGGTCGATGGCCAAATCCGTTGCCTCAGCCGTCCATGTTCCTTCACCCTCCATGAAGGTGGTTGTGGACTGTCCGGACGCGACGCGATGCGAGAAATCTCCGTTCAATGTCCCTTTGGTGACATATCGGCGGAGGATTTTTGAGAGATCCACTTGCTGAAGCTGTCCCTTGATGGTCATCGGCCCAGAGAGAGAGAAGGATGAGGCGGTCAGCGTGCCCTTGGCAAGGCTTGTCCGCGACGACGTTGCATCCAGCTGTACGACGACATCGAGCCCCAGTGTTCCGCCGAGGGCTTTCAAGACTCCGAGTTTGGCCTGCAGCACGGCCATCTCAATCGGGGTGAGGTTCGGCTTCGACAGGGTGACGTTTCGCCATTCCAGGCTCAGCGGCATCCCCATGGACCAATCAGCGACTCGAACGTCCATGCCGGTGGCTCGTGTGAGTTCCGCCACCAGCCGTGCCTGGAGCATCCCGTACGGAAAGGTGAGCAGGATGCAGATCACCAAGATGCAGATTCCGGCGACAACCCACGCCGTGATCGTGCCCCATGCTTCAGGCCATTTATCAGGCCACTTAATGGTCATGATGTACCGATCGTGACCCATTCCCGCACCGTCCATGGTGCGGCATCGGGGTATAGAAAGGTGACCTCGATCAACACGGCTCTCGGCAGCTTGCTGGCCGTTGGCCATTCGTCGAGCCAAATCAAGTTCTGGTCGTCATAATATCGAACATTGAAGGCTTGCACGCGATCGGCGAGTTCCATCTGGTCCAGCGTCTCGTCCGTGTCGGTCAGCGTATAGAGATTCCTGCGAACGAACCGAATCAAGCGATCCCGTTCGCGCGTGTACACGACACGAATGGTTTCGCCTTCCCTCACTGTCGAGGTGCTCAATTCTTGGCTCATCGCAAGAAACGCGAGTGTGTCGGCAGGCTGACCTTCAAATGTTCCATTCATTCCAACCCAGGGGTAGGCGAGGCTGCGCTTACTGAGGGCCAGCTCTTCCGCCATGAGGCGCAAAATTTTTCTCACCGTCTGTTCCCTTGCGACATGTTCTCGTCCTCCCTCGACGGCCTGTGTGGTCATCACGAGCGAGGCGAATACCATGGTGGCGATGGTGCCCAGCAATGCCACGGCCACCAATACTTCGACCAGTGTAAAGCCCGCTTGGCCCTTAAAAGGTGAGTCGTCCCGCGAAGACATAGGTGCTCACTTCCAAGCTCTCCTCGCGTTCGGCGCGAGGCCAGGTTACCTTGATACGAATTTCTCGGATCAACTCCAGTGGAGTCGGTGCGATGGTCTGTTTCCATCGATATCCGACGGCCCTGGGGGTGGTGTGGGTCACGGGCTGGGCCCCGAGGGGCACATGCCGGAACTCGCCCACGGTTTCGCCGATGGCATATTGTCCCAACAGCTCGACTTCCAACAGTTTCTCCTGAGCCAGCAACGTCGCGACCGTCAACTCCGAGGCTCTGTCTTGAAGATCCAGATCAAAATTTCTCAGGCCAAGGAGAACCGGTAATGCGATCGCGAGCAAGGCGATCGCAAGAAGCACCTCCAGCAGCGTGAAACCTGTCTCATTGGCGTTGGTTTGGAGTCTGCTTTGGAGCATCTTGGCCTATCGAGGGTTTGGGAAGCCCGTCTATCACCGACCCTGCGGCTCCCGTTTGCGATCTAGGTTTCAGCAGGGTTCTGACGCGGTCAGGGATAAAGCGAGTTCGTGGAATGTCGAATCGTTCGTCACTCACCCGAATTCCGCCCGTCAATGAGTCAACGGCCAGACCTAACAAGTTATTCTTGGAATCCATGAGGTACATGGTGACTGGTTCGATACGACCATTGGTAAAGAACGACACATCGGCGCGTCCCGACACATGTTTGTCTGGCCCGATCGAGACCTCGGTCAGACGTATGGATTCGGGTAATGCGCGAGGAGTCTTCCAGGCTGGATCAAGAGGGAGACGCTCTTCTTTGCCTTCCACGAGCATCATCCAGTAGAGCCCTTGGTCGAGATCAAAGTACAACTTAAGCGGTGTCTGCTTCGTCGCGGCCTCTCCTTGCAGAGTTCGAAGCACACCGATCAACGTTCTCCCGGTTGAACGGAGATCTTCCTCGAAACTAATTCGGGGAATCATGATGGCCAGAATTCCGCCGAGAAGGAAGAGGGCAACCAGCATTTCCAGAAGCGTGAAGCCGTTCGGATCATGCCACGCGGACCATCGACGAGCATTGGCTGCTGACAGGGTGTGTGGGCCGAGCCTTGAGCCGGGGTTGTATGGTGTGAAGGTCGGTGAATGACACACGTTCTGAGGTCTCTTACTCTTTATCCAAATTCCAATTGGTGATGTCGGCATTCACGCCTTCGCCGCCGACCTCTCCATCCGTTCCGAGTGAGGTGATTTCATAGTCGATTCGTTGATCTCCCCGTTGGACGGGGCTGATGTATTTGTATGGATTGCCCCACGGATCCTCCGGAAGTTTCGGCAAGTACCCGCCGATCTTCCATTTCTTCGGCACCACACCGACGGACGGCTTTTCAATGAGCGCTTTGAGGCCTTGCTCCGTGGTCGGATAGACTCCGTTATCCAACTTGTAGAGTTGCAGTGCGCCTTCGATGTTTCTGATCTGCACCTTCGCCGCGGTTCGTTTGGCATCATCGGTTCTCCCCATAATACGGGGCACAACCAGCGCCGCGAGGATGGCCAGGATGGCCACGACTACCATGATCTCAATGAACGTAAAGCCGCCGGAAGACCCGCGGCTCCGTTGCATGAGGCGGGTGATCACGACACAAAACGGATGCGGTATCCATGGGCGTGCCGCCTGCTCGCTCTGCTGTTCTGAATCAATCATCGTCACTCCCCCTTTTTTCAGTCAACCTCATCATACCGGTGGATTGGGTCCTGTGCCTCATCGTATCATTTGGCCCATTTCGAAGATGGGCAAGAGGATCGCGACAACGATGAAGAGCACGATGGCACCCATCACGAGAATCATGATCGGCTCCATCAACGAGGTCAAGCGGGCAATCACTCGCTCGACCTCGCTGTCATAAATCTGACTCACGCGCCGCAGCATCTCTTCCATTTCCCCACTTTTCTCACCGACGGCGATCATATGGGTGACTAATGCGGGAAATTCGCCGCTCCGTTTCAAGGGATCGGCAATGGTCTCACCTTCGCGGATGTTTTGCCGCGCACCTTCCACCGTTTCTTCGAGCACGCGATTATTCATGACCCGCTTGGAGACATCCAACGCATCGAGTAATTGAACCCCGCTTGCCAACATCGTAGCCAAGGTGCTCGTGAGCCTGGAAATCGACACCATTCTGGCGACTTCGCCGATCAGCGGAAGTTTGAGCGTCAGACGGTCGGCGACCATTCGACCGCGCCCGGTTTTGGTAAATCGCTGTATCAGGTAGAGTCCGCCGAAGGCAAGTCCGGTAAGCACCATCCAATAATCAGCCATGAATTCGCTGACCGACATCAAGGCCACCGTCGGCCACGGCAAGGCCTGCTTCTGCTGTGCAAACACCTGGGTAATCTTGGGGACGACAAACGTGATGAGAAAAAACAGGATAATCGTCCCGATCACCAGCATAATGACGGGATAGAGCATCGCATTCGTGACCTTGTTCCTCAGGGCCTGTTGCTTCTCGAGAAACTCTGCGAGTCTGAATAGGATCTGATCCAGGGCTCCGCTGGCCTCGCCGGCTCGTACCATATGGACATAGATAGGAGAAAAATCTTTCTCATAGGTTTCCAAGACGCTGCTGAGGGCCTTCCCACCCCGAATCTGTTCTCGGATGTCGGCGAGGAGGCCTTTGATGGGTTTTTTTTGGGCTTGATCCACAAGGACGCCAAGCGCATCGACAAGAGGGAGGCCGGCGACCAAGAGGGTGGCAAATTGCCTGGTCAGCAATGAGAGGTCGGTTGCCGAGAGAACGGAGGATTTCTTCGTCGGGCGTCCGGTCTCAATGCGGTGTTTCCCCTGAGCCCGAGCCGCTGGTTGGCCTTGCTCGACGACATCGGTCGGATACACGCCCTCTTTCCTGAGTTTGAGCCGTGCAACCTTGGCATTTTCCGCGTCGATAATTCCTGCGGCGGCTCCGCCGTCACTCCGGTATCCCTGATATTGATAGACCGGCATGATCAGCGAACCCCGATAAGAACGTGTGTGGTCAAGAGTTGCCCGATGGTTCGACGGCAATACTGATGAAGAGAGGGGTGAGATCGGCGACGCATCATCTAGTCGACGTCAACCTCTTGCTGAGTGATGCGCATAACTTCTTCAAGCGTCGTGTGGCCCCGGACCACTCGTTCGGCACCTTCTCGCTTCAACGTCACCATGCCTTTGGCGATTGCGGCTTGTTTGATGGCGGTGGAGTCTGCTTTGCTCCCGATCAGACGTCGAATCTCGTCGTCGAGCACCATCAGCTCAAAAATGCCGGTTCTCCCACGATACCCGGTCTGCGAACAGGCGGCGCAACCCGCGCCGCGATACAGCGTGACGTTCGAGCCGGCTGGAATATCAAGACGATCGAGTTCCTCCTCGCTTGCCGTATAGGACCGTTTGCAATCCGGGCAAATCCGTCGGAGCAACCGTTGGGCAAGCACGGCGACGACAGAGGACGCCACGAGAAACGGCTCGATGCCCATATCGATCAAACGCGTGGCGGCGCTTGCGGCATCGTTCGTGTGGAGCGTGGAAAATACCAAGTGTCCTGTGAGGGAGGCGTGAATGGCGATCTCCGCCGTTTCACGGTCGCGGATCTCACCGATCATGATGACGTCGGGGTCTTGGCGAAGGATCGACCGAAGGCCGGCCGCAAACGACAGATTGATCTTTGGGTTCACCTGCATCTGGCCGATGCCGACGAGTTGGTATTCGACCGGGTCCTCGACCGTGATGATGTTCTTGTCCGGCGCATTGATGTGGCTCAAGGCGGCATAGAGGGTCGTGGTCTTTCCACTTCCTGTCGGACCGGTGACGAGAATAATCCCATGGGCGAGTTGGATGAGCTGATGGATCACCGCGAGCCGTTCCTTCGAAAATCCCATTTCAGAAAGATTCAGCAGGCGATTTTCCTTCTCCAGTAATCGCAGCACGACTCGTTCGCCGTGCGAGGTCGGTAACACCGAGACGCGAAGGTCGACATCCTTTCCCGAGGTCCGAATGGCGAAACGGCCATCTTGCGGTAAGCGTTTCTCCGCAATATTGAGACCGGCCATAATCTTCAATCGTGCGATGATGCTGGCCTGCAAATGTTTCGGCGGAGTGAGGACTGGATAGAGCACACCATCGATGCGATAACGGACGACCAAGCCGCGTTCGAACGATTCGAAGTGGATGTCGCTGGCCCGCTGTCGAACCGCCTGAAACAGGACCGAGTTGACCAATCGAATGATCGGGGCTTCATCGGTCGCATCGAGCAGGTCTTGCGGCTCATCAAGTTCATGGGCCAGCTCATCGAGACTCCGGTTCGCCGCAATATCTTCCATCACCTGCTCGGCACCGGCCGGGTTGGCAATTTCGTCGTATGCGCGGTTCAAGCAGCTGAGGAGGGTGACGCTGCTTGTCAAAATAGGCTTGATAGGCTTACCCAAGAGTAATCGAAGGTCGTCCAAGGCCACGGTTTCAAGGGGGTCGGTCGAGGCTGTCAGGATGGCACCCTCTTCATACCGGAGCGGCAAGACTCGGTATCGCCGACAAAACGCAATCGGGACTTTCTTGATAAGTTCATGGTCGACATGGCTGGTATCAAGTTGCGGCATCCATGTCATCTCGAACTGTTGCGCGAGGGCTTCAAGCAATTGGTCCTCACGCAGTGAACGAAGATGGAGCAGGACCTCTCCCAACCGCCCGCCTTTCTCCTGTTGGTAGGCGAGGGCCTCTTCCAGCTTGGATTCGAGAAGATGAAATTTCTCCTCGAGAATACGTCCCAACAAGGGACGACTCAGGCCAGAATTGGGGTGATCGGTCTCAGTCATGAAGCCAACTTCCTTGGTATCGCGTCACATGTTATGACGAGCGCCACGAACGACAGGTTCGCGGAATGCCCATCCTGATCGACGTAAAGATACTCTTCCTTCTCACAGCCTGGCAAGGACATGCCGAGTTTTTTATGTAAAATTGAGGTCTTGCGCGTCCAGGCCTATTCCAACTGCTTACAAACTGGTTGTTTTACTAATCCGGCAGTAGGGGATAGCGTTCAGGGAAGTAAGGGGACTGCCGACTCTGGGTCAGCGTAATTCATAGGTGATCGTCGACCGTTGGTTGTTCCGAACCACATCAAGCTTGACGATCTGTTCGTTCTTGAGCTGTTGGAGCAGACTCAGCATGGTGCTGGGGTCTCGGATGTCGACCCCGTTGACGCGCTGCAACACGTCTCCGGTCTGAACCCCGATCTTTTCATAAAAACTCGCCGGGGCAATGTAGTCCAATCGGTATCCATTGACCGCTCCATTGGCCATATTGGGGACGGCTCTTGCCTGTGACAGAAGTTTTGGGAGATCACTCATGGCCTGTTCCACCTCTCGCCGATCCACGACCTTTCGCAGAGGAGCTCCGGAGGTCGATGGCTTCTTAGGAGGTGGGGGGGTGCCGGTGGAATCGACGGCGGCGGATGGGCCTTCCGCGTGCGCCAGCTCCAGCAACTCTTCCACATTCCCTTGGCGAATCACGACCCCGTTGCGACGGATCTCGGTGACCTCACCGAAGTCGAGGACCGACTCGTGAAGATGATACAACGACTGCTGTTTTGCCGAGAGGTCCTCAATAATGGCAAAGACACCGCGCTCATCGCCCAGCACAACACCGATTAATCGTAGCTTGCCTGCCAAGCCGAGAGAAGCCCGCACGACGGTGCCGGAGCCGCCTCGACGATCGGAGCTTGTGCCGCTCGTTGCTCCATCCTCCGGTGCCGCTGGAAGCAGGAAGAGGCCGCTTGATCGAATCTGCTCGACCGCTTGCTTGGGCGAATAGGACGTGAGAGATGGAACGCCGATTGAGCCGGCGGTACTGACTCCTGGAGGAGGATCAGGTATCAGATAGAGTGCGTCTGCGACAAACGCATTGAAGGCGTGTGCCACGAGCAGCCCGCACAGGATTAGACAGAGACCCAGACCGACTCGACGTATCTGGTGATGTGGAACGGTTGCCATGCGGTACCTCTAGGTCTGATTCTTTGTAACAGTACCCGGTTAGCCTTAAAGGTCGCAACAATATTTTTGTTGCGACCTTTCGCATGATGAGTGGACAAAAGGAATTGAGCGAGCAATAATCCAATTTTTTACGGAGGGTGCAGACGTGAAGAAAGCACTGATCACCGGCATCACCGGCCAAGATGGCTCCTATCTGTCTGAATTTCTTCTGGGGAGAGGGTACGAAGTCTACGGGATTGTACGCCGCTCCAGCTCGTTCAACACCGGCCGTATTGATCCGATCTATGAAGACCCGCACGTACCGCATCGCCGTCTCCACTTAGTGTACGGTGATCTGAACGACGCCAGCTCACTCAATCGGATCTTACGCACCGTGCAACCAGATGAAATCTACAACCTGGGGGCTCAGAGCCATGTGCGAGTGAGTTTTGACATTCCTGAATATACCGGAGAGATCACAGGGCTTGGAACCATCCGGCTCCTGGAAGCGATTCGGGAGTCAGGGCTCAAACCGAAGTTTTATCAAGCCTCATCGAGCGAAATGTTCGGCAAAGTCTTGGAGGTGCCTCAGAAAGAGTCGACGCCGTTTTACCCTCGGAGCCCCTATGGGGCGGCTAAAGTCTACTCCTATTGGATCACGGTCAACTATCGAGAGGCCTACAATCTCTTTGCCTGTAACGGCATCCTGTTCAACCATGAGTCGCCGCGACGAGGGGAAACCTTCGTCACGCGGAAAATCACCAAGGCGGCAGCTCGCATCAAGCTCGGCACCCAACAAGATTTGTTTTTGGGCAACCTCGATGCGAAGCGCGATTGGGGCTATGCCGGGGACTATGTCGAAGCGATGTGGATGATGTTGCAGGCTGCCACGCCCGATGACTATGTGATTGCCACTGGGGAGACCCACACTGTCAAAGAAATGCTCGAGTTGGCATTCGACCGGCTGCAGCTGGATTGGAAAAAACATGTCAAGATCGATCCGAAGTATTACCGGCCGACCGAGGTCGATCTGTTGATCGGAGATGCCGGCAAGGCGAAAAAGCAACTCGGATGGCAACCGAAAGTGCAGTTTGAAGAGTTGATTGCCATGATGGTCGATGCGGATCTGGCGGCGGAACGAGAGCGGCTCGAAGGCGCAGGGAAGAAATGTTGACGGCTGGAGGCCAGAGGTTTGAGGGGAGGCGGGAAGCGACAATGTCATTCTGGAACGAGAAACGTGTGGTCGTAACTGGTGGCGCAGGGTTTCTTGGTTCGTTCGTGGTTGACCAATTGCGATCGAAAGGCTGTCGCGACATCGTCACGCCACGCAGCAGGGACTACGATCTTGTCCAGATGGAGGCCGTGAAGCAGCTCTATAGCGATGCGAAGCCCGATATCGTCATTCATTTGGCGGCTCGTGTCGGCGGCATCGGCGCGAATCAAGCCAATCCTGGCCGCTTCTTCTATGACAACCTTATGATGGGAGCTCAGCTGATCGAGGTAGGGCGTCAACAGGGGCTGAAGAAGTTCATCGCAACGGGAACCATCTGTGCCTATCCGAAGTTCGCACCGATTCCGTTTAAGGAAGACGACATCTGGAACGGGTATCCTGAGGAAACCAATGCTCCATACGGATTGGCCAAAAAGATGATGCTGGCACAGTCGCAGGCCTACCGTGACCAATATGGATTTAACTCCATCGTGCTGTTTCCGGTGAACCTGTACGGGCCACGTGACAATTTTGATCTGGAAACCTCACACGTCATTCCGGCACTGATACGGAAATGCGCAACCGCCACAGAAGAGGGGCGCTCATCGATTACGTTGTGGGGTGATGGATCTCCGACCCGTGAATTCTTGTATGTCGAGGATGCAGCCGAGGGCATTCTGCTCGCGGCCGAACAGTATGATGGGAGTCTGCCGGTCAATTTGGGAACCGGTGAAGAAATCTCCATTCGTGATCTTGCTGGATTGATTACAAATGAAGTGGGATTTGACGGCCACATCCAGTGGGATACTACGAAGCCAAACGGCCAGCCTCGGCGGTGTCTCGATGTGAACCGAGCGAAACAACTCTTCGGCTTTCAGGCCCGCCATCGTTTGCGAGACGGCTTGAAGAAAACGGTCCAGTGGTTCCAGGCCAACCGTCACGCCGTACGAGAAGTGCACTTCTAGATATCGTCTGCCGGGTTATCGGCTTCAGCGGGAGTGTCCGTGTGGACATCCTCCTCCTTGTGAACCGATCCGTGAACCCAACTGAGTAAATCATTGCAGGAAACTTCAGGTCAGTTACAATGGCGACCTGAGAACTGGTGCTGGCTTGTCATAGAAGGTGTCTGAATGAAACGGATCGACATTATTGCCGGAGCGCGCCCTAACTTCATGAAGATTGCGCCGATCATTGAGGCGCTGAAAGAAGCTGAACTCCGTGGCAGTCAGCTACGGTATCGACTCATCCATACCGGCCAACACTATGACCGTGCGATGTCCGGGAGCTTCTTTGAAGAACTCGGAATCCCGGACCCGGATATCAATCTTGAAGTGGGGTCGGGGACTCAAGCGGAACAAACCGCCGGCATTATGGTCGGGTACGAAAAAGTCCTTCTGAAAGAGAGGAGCGACCTCTGTTTAGTCGTTGGAGACGTGACGAGTACGATGGCCTGTTCGATCGCTGCGCGAAAGCTGGGGGTTCCTGTCGGTCACGTAGAAGGTGGAATTCGATCCGGCGATTGGACGATGCCGGAAGAGATCAATCGAGTCGTGACCGATTCCATCACGAACTGGTTTTTTACGACGAGCGAAACGGCGAATGATAATTTGCGTCGTGCCGGTGTGACCGAGGACCAGATCTTTTTTGTCGGCAATACCATGATCGACACCTTGCTCAAGAATATGCCGCGCTTGCGACCTCCGGATTGTTGGGCCTCGCTCAAACTGCAGCCTCAGCAGTTTTTTGTCGTGACTCTGCACCGACCCGCCAATGTTGATGGTGAACGGAAACTTTTGGATCTGCTCCGTGCCATTAGCGACGGGACAAAGGGATTGCCCGTGGTCTTTCCCGTTCATCCGAGGACCGCGAAAAATCTTCGGGACCTCGATAGCAGGACACCACAGCTGCAGTATGTCGATCCACTCGGCTACTTGGAATTCAACTATCTTGTCAAACATACCAAGGGGGTCATAACGGATTCTGGCGGCATTACTGAAGAGACAACGGTACTTGGAGTGCCCTGCTTGACGCTTCGTGATAATACCGAACGGCCGGAAACCATCACGATCGGGACAAACGAACTCATCGGAACTGATCCGAGTAAGCTCGCACCAGCACTGTCGAGATTAATGGACGGAAAGTGGAAGAAAGGTCAGATCCCCACGCTGTGGGATGGGAAGGCGGCGGAGCGGATCGTGGAGCGCCTGGAGCGCCTGTTGTAATCTCAATCGAAGGGGTGACCAGCAGGTTTCTCCCTTGCCTCACATGGTCTGACACCGAGAGTTGCGATAGGGAAGATCTTTTCGGATCATGTCAGGAAAACTAATGCCCATCGTGGACCCTCGCATATTGACCATTGAGGTCACCGACGATGAGATCATTGCGCATTTGGTGGATGGACGGACGATCAGTGTCCCCTTGGTCTGGTCATGGCGGCTAGCGAACGCTACCGAGAAGCAGCGACAACATTGGGAGATCCTTGGCGACGGTCAGGGGGTTCATTGGCCTGAGATCGACGAGGATATCAGCGTTGAGGGCATGCTGCACGGGATGCCAGCGCATCGTCCCAGAGGACATGCTCGGGCCCACGAATGATAAGCATAAGAGAGGCTGCATTGTTGTACACGATGAGTGCATATTATCAGCATGGAGATTGTGAGCTATATGCGATCGCTCACCCGGCAAATGGCGAAACAGGTTCTCGCCGTGATCATCACCGGCGCGAGGTAGAGGGGTAAGACGTCGTTAAGAGGTTGATCACCCTTCAGAAATTGCACTCCGAGCTCAATTCGGATATCCTGACCCCGATTCGGACCTAGGTAACTTTGTCTCCTCGCAAGGAAAGAGAAATGACGACCGCGGAACAGGTGTATGAGGCGGTAAAACCGATTCCCGAATCGCTGATACGCGAGATTCTCGATTTCGTTCACTTCCTTCGCGTGCGCAGAGGCTCCACGCCGGAACGGGCGGAAGAGTTGAATCTGGGCTATGCCCAGGAAACGAGTCTAAAGAAGGTGTGGGATAACCTGGAAGACGAGGTCTGGAACGATGTTCCAGCCTTGTGAAGTTGTCTTGCTGCCTTTTCCTTTCAGCGATCTGAGCTCGACGAAGCGTCGCCCAGCACCGATTCTGCGAAGCCTGGAGAGAGAGGGAGGGATATCGTCGCACTGGCAACGGAGAGGGGAAAACAAGGCCCTGCCTCTTCCCCTTTGCACGATTCAAAGTCTGCCCCGATTTCTTTGTGAGAACTTCGCCTAAGGAGAAGCGATTTGGAGATCAGATTGCATCCGCACGCCAGAGTTCGATTGGAGGAGCGAGGGGCGACGGAGGAAGAAGTAAGGCTTACGGTGGAAAGTGGCGAACGCTTCAGCGCAAAATACGGCAGAGTCGGGTATAGACGTAACTTTTCGTTCAACAAAGATTGGGCTGGAACACGGTATGCCACGAAACAGGTCGAAGCGTATGCCGTCGAAGAGAACGGCTGGCTTGTGATCACAGTCGTGGTGAAATTCTTCTGAACCGGGAGGACCCATGAAGCTCAACTATGATCCACAATACAATGTCGCCTATCTACGCTTGCACGAAAAGACAGAACAGGTCACCACCACCATTAAAGTCAGCGACGAAATGAATATCGATATTGCGCCCGATGGGACCGTCTACGGTATTGAATTATTGAACGCGAATGAACAGTTGGCGGATGACCACGCCACCCTGATTGTGGAATCACAAGGGCGCCGCCGGGAAATTCCCTTGACGGCATAATCCATCCGGCCCAGCGTCACCTCTCCGGTAGTTTTGTCCAGCCAACGACACCAGAACAACCTGTCGGATCTCGCGCGACTGATGGCGGGGCAGTGGAAGAAAGGAGCTATCCCTCCGCCCTGGGATGGGAAGGCGGCGGAGCGGATCGTCGAGTGTTTGGAGCGGGTGCTGTAGTGAACTGAGGTGATGGTAGGTGGGATGTTTATGTGCACCACCCTGTCTGACGCAGGTGCTTGCGCTAGAGTACAGGTATACGATCAAGGTGCTGAACATCTGGTGATAGGGAGGATGCTATGAAACAGTTAGATCGTATCACCATGGACCCGGCCGTAATGGGAGGGAAGCCCGTAACATTTATCTTGCGGTACATCTTTTTCAGGACGGCGATGACCATGCCCAAGCAAATTATTACCGCCCGCTGAAAGACTCTCTGTCCAGCACCGTGCACCAAGAGGCGATCGAACGTGAAAAACAGGTGCTTCGTCTTTCCATCGGCCAAGTTGAGACAAACGTCGCCGCCTTTGAAAGGAAATGTGGGACGCACGACAGGACAAGCTTGTTTGGGAGGGTGGATGACATGCAATTGATTGAGTGGGAAGGCGAGGAAGAGACGCTCGCTCGGTTGCGGCCTAGGCTGCAGCGCCTGGAGGAGATCCAGGTTGAACCTCAGTGACTATGTTGCCGAACTTCACCGGTTGCTCCAATCTCATCCCCTTAAAAATGACTTCCCTTTGTCATTCGATAGAACGTCGGTCGTGAACACCTCCGATGCGCTCAAGCGGGCGGCTTCAGCATAACGCTGGTGCGGGCTACGCGTGAGTCTTGTTCACCCAAAGAAATGAGATCAACCAAACAAACCAGATCAACCAAATGAACCAGACAGACCAGAAGAACCTGTCAGCTCTTGCGCGATTGATGGCCGGGCAATGGAAGAAAGGAGCTATCCCATCGCTGTGGGATGGTAGGGCGGCGGAACGGATCGTGGTGTGTATGAAGCGAGTGCTACCTCTTTCCCTCCTGCACGATTTGAAATCTGACCCTACTGCTACGCACTTCATGACCCCGCTGGTGCACGGATAAAAGACTCCCTATTTGTACTTTCCGTATGACACAGTGCACTAGGCAGCTTGGAGCGGGGCAAGCTCCTCCGGGGAAATCGCGGCCAGGCCGAGCGTGTTCAGAACTCCATTGATTTGGCTGACCGTCACCGAAGCAGGGCTAATAATTTCCAAACCAATAGGCTCTCCGCTCGCTGAAAAATCCACCAACACGCCCGGAAGAGCCTCCTCGGTTCGGATGCTCTTAGTTCCGACCGATCGGGGAAGGTACAGATAGGCGGCAAGCGGCTTGCCTTTGCGGAACGTCACTTCGAGATAGCGGTCCTTCATACGTCATCCTTTCACAGGGTACGCGGTCACGACAACAAGGAGCTGCGCGTTCGAATCCGGTTCAACGATCACCACCCATTCTGCCCCGTGATGGCGTGTGCTTACCATCCATCGTTCTGCGACGACACTCGGCCGGTAGGATTCAGCTCGCTCCAGCATCGCTCGCAAGTCGAGTTCGGTAAAATCACGGTCGTCCATCCGCTTTTCAAGATGAGAGGTGAACTCCAGTTCCCACTCCCACCAATCAGGCCAGTCCTTCACAGTGGAGTCCATTTTCGGCTAGGCCTCATCGCATGTCAACTCAAGCAGCCTCGACTGTCCTTGTCGCAGTCCCGTGGAGCAGCAATCGGCTAGACGAAGTCGGGACTGGCTTCGCCAGCTGCATTCGGTGCCTGCCCCCGCTCTGATGGAACAGATAATACCCTGGACGCCTGGGCCCGGAACGGGCGGTGGAAAACCAGCCGATCTCTGTAAGTCCTGCGTGTCATCGCGGCAACCGACATGCACGATTCAAAGCCTGACCCTACTGCTGTGGTGTCTTTAGCATAACGCTGGTGTGGGCTACGCGTGAGTCTTGTTCAACCAAAAAATTCAGACCAACCAAACAAACCAGATCAACCAAATGAACCAGACAGACCAGAACAACCTGTCGAGTCTCGTGCGATTGATGGCCGGGGCAGTGGAAGAAAGGTGCCATTCCTCCGCTGTGGGATGGGAGGGCGGCGGAGCGGATTGTTGAGTGTTTGGAGCGGGTGCTCAGCCATCCGTAGAATATTAACGGGTTTCTTCAGCGCACAATTTACCATCACACCCTGTCTCAGTTGGTCATCCATTATCAATACTGTGCGGATTGGCAGACAGTGTTTCTTGGTGTCCCTGCGCTTTCATTAGTATTCATCGGCACAGTGTTCTTCAGATGATTACATCACTTGATGATTCATCACGCCGCTCAGATCAGCTCCTCTTGATCAAGTCGTGCGGTCCCAAAAATTGATTTTAGATTGCCACATAGAGACTCGATCACTACCATGGCGATAGTTTGCCTCATTGACATGAATCAATGAAGTGGATTGGGACCATGTTCGGCTTCTTGTCAGCACGAGGCATCCTTAGGGGGTAAGAGAACAAGAGAGGAGTTCCGTTAGGTGGAGAAATGATGATTGACTGGGGGAAAAATAAAGTCCAAGTGCTGATAACACTGATAGCTGGACTATGTGTAGTGCCCTTCTTTGATATGGACCAGGCAGGATACGCAAAACCTAACAGTTCCGATCCATTCGTGATTCATGTGGTGAATCCTACGAGTGGAGAGAAGATTCTTCCAACGACGTTCCCTCTTCCTGGTGATCAATCCACAAAAATCCAAGTAGTTGCCTGTCGAGGAGAATATGAGCCGGCTAGTTTTGTTATACGTGGTCTGAAAGGGGCACCGCCCTCCATACTCGTTTCGGTCAGTGATCTGGTAGGAGAACATGGCGTGATACCAAAAGAGCACGTTGACATAAAGGTCGTAAAAACTTGGTATCAGGCAGCCACTGCGTGGAATTCCCACATTATCAATAAACAGGGCAGAGATGCTCGGGTGCTTGTTCCCGAGTTGCTGCTGAACGATGAAGAACTTATACGAGTGGACGTTGTAAAGAAGAATAATTATGTAAGGCTTCCCAGTGGGACGCGTCATAGGTATGAGTCAATTAGTGATAACACGATCAGAAACCAAGCTGATTTGCCGGGAATAGCGGAATTCCCAGTTCGCGACGCCGACCGGCTTCAGCCTTCAGCAATAACTGAAAACAGTAATAAACAATATTGGATTACCGTGCATGTCCCAGAAGACACACGGTCCGGAAAGTATTTGGGAGCAATATCCATCACAACTACTCAAGGCCACGCAATAGCGAAGCTCGATTACGAACTCACCGTCCTGCCATTCAAATTGAGTAATCCGTCTATTGAGTATTCGGTCTACTATCGAGGAAAGCTTGCGCCTCGTTCACCTACCGTCTCGTCGGAATTCAAGAGCGAAGAGCAACTGAAAGCTGAGTTGCGAAACATGCGTGAGCATGGCGTCATCAATCCAACTGTGTATCAGAGGTATCGACCCAAGGGAGAGCTGGTTCCCACGTCTATCCATGAATCTCAAGAGTTGCTTCGGCGCTACCTTGCCATTAGGAGCGAACTCAATATGACGAATACTGCTCTCTACTATCTTGGTCGGCAGATTGATTCAGATTCTCCGGGTAATTTAAAGCAATTAGAAACTGATATACCGGACCTGCAAAAAATGAAAAGTGAGTATTCGTTTACTGAGCTTTTCTTATATGGAAAAGATGAAGCTAGGGGACAAGAACTGCTCGAAGGGAAGAAGGCGAGAGAAAAGGTACGCACGCTTGGAGCAAAAGTATTTTCTGCGGGCTATCAAGGGCATTTTGAAGTTATGGGTCCGCTTACTGATATTCTTGTTCTTCATGGACTTCCAATTTCGCAAGAAGCGAAGAAGTTTCATCGCATAGGGCACAAGATTTACAGTTATCATAACCCACAAACGGGGCCAGAGAATCCTGAATTGTTCAGAATCCGCTACGGATTACGACTCTGGCAGGCCGATTTTGATGGCGCCATGATGTATGCTTATCAGCATTCTATGGGATCAATATGGAACGACTTTGATCATGTCAAATATCGAGATCATGTACTAGCCTATCCCACCTCAAATGGAGTGATTGATACCATTGCTTGGGAAGGGCTCCGCGAGGGGATAGATGACGTACGGTATCTTTCGACATTGGAAAATCTTATTAGAACACATCAAAACAATCCAGCAGTCGCCCAGGAAGTTGGACAAGCAAGTGCATATCTCCTTGAGCTTAAGGACATGAAAGTGCTCCAGCCGAATGAAGTCAGATCCAAGCTGATCAGGCTCCTCATGAGAATTAACACAGCGATGTCGCAAGACGACCTGCGCTGAATGACACTCCCCTCTGAAACGTCACGCAGGCATTACGGTGAAAACCTGCACCGCGTTGGCCAGTGAACCAAAGTTTGGTCTCATCAGAAGCGTTGCGAGGACCATGTGGACAGATAATGAACATCATCAAGGCCAGAAGGAAGGCTAGCAGTAGCCAAGTGAAAGATTGTTAGTACCATGAACCCAGTGAGTGCTTGAAGCCCATGGCTTCTATTTGTTTTTGGCACTGTGCAATGGAACGAGAGCATCAGTTGAACAGTGGCCACAACCGCTTCCAACTAGACCAAGCGCGAGAAGATATGCCGATTGTCTGGTTGCTCGGTTTGGGATTGGCGGTTGGGCTTTTTACAGTGCAACCATGGTCGTTAACTGTTTATCAAGTGCCGGTGCAAGTTCTCATGGTCTGGCTGTTGTTGGGGTGGCTAGGCGTATTAAGACTTTTCACCGTCTCGAATCTTTGGAACCCGTACTCTACGATTCAATGGTTCGTAATCGGACTTTTCCTAGGCGTGCTGGTCTGGCAAAACATAGAAGAAGAGAGATCCTGGCTCCGATTCCAGCAACTCAGCACTGGTATTGCATTATCCTTGATTACTGCACAAGCGGTCATGTCATTGCGTGGACGACGTGTGCTTATGCTGTCCCTAACCATAGCGGGTACGGCGAGCAGTATCGTCGCAATCTGTCAGTCTGCCGGGATGGCAGATTGGTCATGGCAAGGCACACTTTATGATGGCCAATCGTTACGAAGGCCCAGCGGTCTGGAGTCGTTTCCTGTTGCATACTCATATAGCGTAGTTGGGATTGGCATAATGCTCATTGGTGTCGCATTTCATGATCTAAAGAATTGCGATCGCCTCGCGTTAATTCCACCGCGAATGGCCATGAGTTGTGGAGCAATTATCCTTGCAGGCAATGTCGTAGCTCTGAGCAGATCCGGGGTGTTGGCGTTGATGTCCAGCCTCATGCTTCTTGCGATAGGCATGCGATATATAGAACGAAGGTTTTTCCCCGTCTCATACGTAGCCGGTTTTGTCCTCGTGTTATGTGGCTTAATGATGTTTGATAAAGCGACCTTTCTCGACAAAATTCAAGAAAAGTCCGAACGAACGGATCAAGATGTGCGAATGGGAACCACATTCTCTTTATTTGGTCCGGTGATATTGCAATATCCGCTTGGGATACCAGCAACAGTTCTAGAACTAGACCGACACCAGCGCACACCGTCTAATTCAGCCATGAGAAATACCACTAAGGAACTCAAGCAGGCATTTATGATGTCCGAAGGGTATGAACCGCACAATCTGTTTCTTACTGTCGGGTTGTACTATGGGGTGCCTGGGATTGCTGCGCTGGGGATCTTTTATTGGGTGTTGATTGGTCAAGCTATCGGAGTGTTACGTCGAACATGGTCAAGAGACCAGCACAACTTATCCGTATTGGTGATGGTATTGCTGGCTACTAATGCAGGATTGCTCATTCACGCATCGTTTCATAATGCCAGTATATTTATCGGTGAAATGCGTGGCTGGATTTGGATAGGTGCACTAGGTATTTGCATTAAACAGCTGAAAGGCCAAAACAAGGGGGCGAAAGTTTGTGATTGAGCTGCAAAACAACTACATGAAAACCATTTAGCCGCAGCTAAGTAAAGCGATATAAGTCTGGCACAGAAAATACTAGCAGGTAGGACCTCTTCCGAGGATGCCGAGCTCAGGAAATGAAACGTAATGGGCAAGGTAAGACGAATAGCGGGTAAGAAACTCTCACTTCTTGCTAGTCCTGCCAAGAAGAGCGAAATGCGATGCTGCAAAGGTTCATTGTCCGTCCTGGCGTAGGCAATGTTAGCGTTTAAGTATAATGTTTTATATTCAGTCATTGGAAACGCGCTGTTTTCACTCGGCATGTGGTTGAACATCAGCGTCATCGCCAAGCTAGGCAGTGTCGAAGCGGTCGGCGATTATGCCTTAGCCAATGCGATAATAAGTCCATTGTTTGGGTTGTTCAGCTTGAACATTCGTGCGGCTGTTGCGACAGATGTCAGAGGCCAATTCGAGTACGAGGCATATTTTGCTACTCGCATTGTAACCTCAATCATCTGCACGGTAGTCATAATTATCATTACATTCTTTCTGGAGAGAAACTATGAGATCTGGGCTACGATGATAGTTTTGACTGTGGCGAAATTGACAGAGTCATTTTGTGATATTCGAAGTGCACTATTGCTGAAGCTTAACAATATGAAACCAGTCGCCATCTCCCTCGGACTACGAGGAATCGGAGGAGTTCTGAGCTTGGCTTTTGGATTGCTAGTCTCGGGAAGTTTGCCGGTCGGTCTTGCCTGTCTAGCAACCTCTTGGATAGCCGTCTATTACTGTTACGATCGCCAAATAACCAACACTCAACTTGGTCAGCAGCAAATATCAACGGAATATTCTTCAGTGAAAACTATTATCTGGCTGTGTTTACCGCTAGGAGTTCTTCTCCTGATCAATATGTCCATTAATAACATTCCTAGATACTTTGTCTCTAGCTGGTTGGACCAAAGAGCACTTGGATATTTTGCCGCAACCACGTACTTTATTTTTTTGGGAAGTATTTTTGTCAATGCTCTTGCCTTACCACTTCATCAAAGCTTTTCAAAATGTTTTGACAACGACATTCAAAGATTTAAACTTATGCTGGTGCAGGGCCTAGGAGTAGCGCTTCTGCTGGGAGTTTGTGGGGTGCTAATAGCAATCTATTGCGGTGAATCGATACTCACGTTGGCCTACACGAAAGAGTACGCGGAGTATTCCTATTTACTAATTTGGACTATGATTGCTTCTGTCGCACTATACTGCTCGGTTATGATGGGTACAGCTATTACCGCTACGCGGAAATTCAAGTCTCAAATGCTCGCAAACTTGCCGATTCCGATTATTACACTTCTCTTCTTATTGGCTGCGCACGGATCGTTCACTCTAGTAACCGCTGCCCAGGCAATCCTGGTCGCTTATTGCACTAAGTTGGTTGTGCAGACTGGGCTCATTGCATACTTAGTATTGGAAAGAGAAAAGTCTTTGTCGGGAAACTTATTGCCCTAATGTTATCGAGCGTTATGCCCTTCTTTTTAAGGCTAGGGTACCCATAGAAACTAGCTGCTGACTCTAGGGACGTAGGGTGCCAGCCTCCATGATTTATTAGGGTAATGCGTTGTTCTATCAATCATGCGTGTTTGTGAGTAGTACAGAATGCGCGTAGCATCTTCGATGCAATGTGATATGGCCATGGAAGGTACCTATGACTGCCTGCGGGGCACGTCGATTATGGAAAACGGAAAGGTTAGACCGATTCGGATTTTGCACTGCATACACTCTCTTACTTCAGGAGGTGCAGAGCGTCAATTGCTGTTGCTTGCCGGTATTTCGCACAAATTTGGAATGCGCGCGGGCATTTTTTGCGTAAATAACACCGGAAGCGATCGCTTGGACTCCTCAGTTCAAATTTATAAAAGTTTACAAGTCAATAAATATGACATGCACATTTTTTCATCGCTGGCGAAGGCTATCAAAGACTTTAAGCCCGATATTCTACACGCATGGCTACCTGCACCTATGACTATTCCCACGATGCTTCTTGCGACCCTTTATTGCATCCCATGTGTATGGTCCTATCGAAATTCTATGTTCTTCAAGCGTCCGCTGACTCTGGTTGAGTTCCTCCTGGCGTGGCCATGCGCCTCTTCCATCATAAGCAACAATCCGATCGGACGATCAAGCATGCAATATCGGACGATCTATAAGATTAAGCGGGGCATTGAGATAAGGAATGCGGTTAGTGTTGAGCCAAGATACTGCAAGATGTCTTCAGGAGAAACAGCAATCCTCGAACGGAGGATTCTTTTCGCCGGGCGCATCACCCACCAAAAGAATTGGCAATGCCTCCTTAAAGCGTTGCCGATCGTACTTCGAACGTACAAGCTCAAAGTGGTCATCTGCGGCGAAGGCGAGGACGAAGCTCAGTTGAAGGCCATGATTGATCAGCTTGGGCTTACATCCGTTGTCTCGCATGTAGGGTATCAGCCAAATATTCATGAAGTCATGCAACAATCAGATGCTCTGGTGTTACCGTCTTGGTATGAAGGGATGTCCAACGTTTTTCTTGAAGCGTTGTCCATAGGCTTACCTTGTGTAGTCTCTGATATTCCAGCGAATCTCGATGTTATTGATGGAACGGGTTGCGCCCTTACTTTTCCTCCTTCTTCTGCTGATGCATTGGCAGCACGCTTGCTCGAGTTGTTGAGCTCTCCTAGCCTGAGGTGTTCTCTTGCCCAACGGGGTCGGGAAGTAGCTGCCCAGTATTCACTGGAACGATTCGCGGAAGCGCACAGAGCAGCCTATCGTTCTATCTTGGTTCGATCTCCGTCGGAAACAGAAGCCATGGTGAGCCGCGTGGAAAATCAGGGAGGTAATGTGAAATCATGAATGTGTTGTTTGATCTTGGTGCCATAAAAACAGGGGGCGGCGTCCAACTAGCTGTCAACTTTCTCTCACTTCTTGATCGCCAGAAAGCAAGCCATGTCAATATCTTCCTGGTCATACCAGAGATAGGCGAACTTTCTAAGTTGACCTTGCGAGGAAAATATTCTGATGTATTCGTTTCACCGAATCCATTCATGAAACGATTTCTGTTCGAGTATGGGTATCTTCAGCGGCAGATTCGTTTGCACAAGATTCATCATATATTTACGTTTTTCGGCTCCGGGCTCCCTCATCCCTCAACTGTCCGAAGCGTCGTAACTGTGGCCTATCCAGTCATTTGTTACCCAGAAAGTGATTATTGGAACTATGCAAGCATGAAGGATCAAGTCTATATAAGACTATTAAACCTATTACGACGAAGCCGCCTCAAAAAAGCGTCCAGGATTATCGCAGAGACTACAGTCATGCGCTCAAGATTAGCCCAATCCATACGATATCCTTTGGAGAAAATTGTCGTTGTTCCTCCCACTCCGTCACAGTATGTAAAACCGCTGGTAGGACAGCGTCGAGTGCCGAGTCGACGATTTCTTTTTATCAGTGACACCAGCTCTCACAAGAATCTCTGGCGATTGCCTGCAATAGCCGAATGCATTTTGGAACGAGGAATTACTGAATTCATGTTTGTGTTGACCTGTACCCGTGAGTCTTACATAAAGTCGCTGAAAACGCCCATCACGTCTGAAGGACTCATTGACGCACATTTCACATTTTTAGGGTCAATCCCCCCTCAACGGATTATGGAGGCGTACAACCAAGCCGATATCGTTGTTCTACTTAGCGATCTCGAAAGTTTTAGTAGCAACTACATGGAGGCTTGGTCGGTCAGGCTACCACTTGTCGTGAGTGATCGAGACTTCACACGAAATATCTGTGCCGGCAGCGCTCTCTATGTTGATCCTCATCAACCGAACGATGTGGCTGAGCAGCTTATCCTTGTGTCGGAAGACCTCGATCTGCAGAACAGGCTTGTGAAAGCGGGGGAGGAACGTCTTTCGCTTTTGCCTTCACCGCAGCAACGATTGTCCAGAATCATGAGGGAGCTCTTAGGAGAGAAAGATGAACTGGAGAATGACATTCATCTGGCCATCCAGGAACCCCTAACAACGTGCGAGTCACGTGTGAGCGCTCGATGAATATACCGACATGGGGCAACTAGCGCCGGGCCTAGTGAAAAGCTTCCTCGTTATTTCGTATGAAACAGTCATGACCGTATTGTTTTCCCTTCCGCGCTACCGAACCCTCAACGCATTGAAAGCAAGTTTTCTGAAGTTGTGTGGGGCAAGAGTCGGAAAACGAGTTGTCTTTTACCCTGGCGTTTGGATCGCACCTGGACGGAACCTAGATATTGGAAACGATGTGACATTGGCTGGTGGGGTCATCATTGGTTCTGCTGGGATTGTAAAAATTGGCGATCGGTCACTTATCGGTTTCAGGACCACTATAATCTCAAGCAATCATGCGGTCCCGCCAAATAGAGGACAGATTTTTGCATCGGGCTTCGTTCGGCAACCTGTAGTAATTGGTCAGGACGTGTGGGTAGGCGCCAATGTGACGATTCTACCCGGACGTATGATCGGCGACGGTGCAGTGGTAGCCGCGGGGAGTGTCGTTACTAAAAACATCGAGCCATTCACTATTGTTGGTGGCAATCCCGCTAAGGTTATAAGGGAGCGAACCTAGCTCAAGTGTATGGATAATCACGCCATGGCTGTCCAAGGTTATGGTCGTTCGAATCGCTCAGGGAGGACGAGCTGGTGCAAACTCGTAAAGGTTACGATAATCGGATCGGAGCTGGGCGTGCACTCCCCTCGAGGTCAGGCCATGACTTGGACGATGATCCTGCAATGATGGTCCAGGAGCAGATCTCTCGCATCCGATTCTTTGAAGAGAAAGTGGGAATCTCAGCCCAGTCTCTCTTAGATCTTGGGTGTGGAACGGGCTTTAATTACGCGTATGCAAAACATAAGCTTAGATCAGCCAAAGTCTTAGGAGTGGATATTTCAGGAAGTGCAGTAGCCTATGCGAAACGCATGTATTCTACAGACTCGTTCTTGAGAGGGGATGTTTGCAGCGAGCGTTTGGATTGTGGAGTGGGAAGATGGGATAGAGTCATCTGCTGCGAAGTTATTGAGCATGTCGATAAGCCTGAGGCGTTACTGGAAACAATTGAGAGGCATCTGTGTCCATCCGGAGTTGCATTTATCTCCACTCCGAATCGGCCAGTATTCTCATGTAACTATGAGCCATCGCCCGTGAATCATACTCATCTCAAGGAGTACACAGAGTGTGAGTTCCGCTCGATGCTTGAGAGACGGTTTTCTAGAGTCGAGCTCTGGGGGCAGCGATTTATCGATGATCGCCTATTCAGGATGCAGCAAGGGATAGTGGAGAGAAATATTACAGATTATCGATTTCTCGGAGAATGGTATTGGTGTAACCCCGTACGACTTGCATGGAAATCGCTGCGTCTTGAGCCGCTTCATCGCTGGCTAGAGGGTGGGCTAAAGTACTCCCATACGGACTTCTCCTTTGTGAATCCCGTGAGCGATGATAGCATCTGGCTGTGTGCCATTGTTGGGAAGTAGATCTTCTTATGACAGTCGAGGATGTATATAAATCCCTTCCCGTTACGCTCCAAAATGTGGCGTGCTCCATCGAAGGCTGGAGGCTTTCAAGTCGAAGATACGACCACGAGTTCAGCGAAATTCATAGAATATTGAATGGGCGTGACACAAGTTGTCAGGTAGAGCAGGAGCAACTCAGGAGCACCCGCATTCGTGCTCATGTGCGTGCTGGTCTCCAATGTTCCTTCTGGCAAGAACGATTTCGGCAGTACGAAATAGACGATTCAGCCGAGAATATAGTGGCTGAATTGAAGAGGCTTCCAGTTTTAACAAAGAACGAAGTTCAGACCCATGTTGATAGCATTCGAAATGCGACTCTCGATCCAGCCAACCTTCTGTCGAGTCATACTAGTGGCACCACTGGCAGCGGCCTCGTGTTCTGCGAAACGCCCACCGCAGAGAAGGAGCGATGGGCGGTCTGGTGGCGATACCGTCAGTGGCATGGTATTTCACGAGATATGTGGTGTGGGTATTTCGGTGGTCGCTCTGTTGTGCCGTTACAACAATTTGAGCCTCCCTACTGGAGAGTGAATTATCCGGGCCGCCAAATTCTCTTCAGTGGGTACCATCTGTCTCCTAATACTTCCGCAGAATATCTTGCCGCTCTCGAGACCTATTCCCCTCCCTGGCTGCACGGGTACCCGTCATTGTTATCGCTCCTGGCGAGCTATGTATTGGAACGAGGAACTCCTCTTAAGAATCCGCCAAAGATTGTGACGACCGGCGCTGAGAATCTCCTTCCACAGCAACGGGATCTGATGGTGAAGGCTTTCGGTTGTCCAGTTCGTCAACATTACGGTCAGGCGGAATCGGTCGCAAACATTTCAGAGTGTCCCAATGGGCATTTGCACATTGACGAAGATTTCTCCTTTGTTGAGTTGTTTCCCCTAGATTCTGATCACGGCACGTTTCGCGTGATTGGCACGAATTGGAGTAACCCTGCGTTCCCTCTATTTCGATATGACACGGGAGATCTCGTTCAGTGTTCAGAAGAAGCGGTGCCCTGTTCTATGACTGGGCGGATTGTTGATTCGATTGACGGAAGAAAGGAAGACTATGTTGTTCTTCCGAATGGAGCAAGATTGGGGAGGCTTGATCATATATTCAAGGATCTCACTCGGATCCGGGAAGGGCAAATTTACCAGCCGGAACGGGAAACAATCATCTTCAAGATCGTGAAGGGAGAAGGATATGGACCCGAGATGGAGCGACGGCTTCTAGATGAAGCGCGCAAACGTTTGGGGCGAGAAGTGGCAATTAAGGTGGAGTATGTGTCGGCTCTTGAACGCAGCCGAACTGGAAAACTTCGTTTTGTAGTGAGTGAGGTGTCATGAAACAGATTTTGCAAAATCTTGCTTCCGGTGTGACTCATCTCGCTGATATTCCAAGCCCGAAAGCTAGGGTGAATCACCTGCTCATCCGAACGACGCGGTCCCTTGTCTCAGTGGGGACCGAGCGCATGCTGGTCGAATTTGGCAAGGCCAATCTACTCGACAAAGCGCGTCAGCAGCCGGAAAAGGTTCGGATGGTGCTGGATAAGGTCAAGACCGATGGGGTGGTGCCGACACTGGAGGCTGTTCGCAACAAGCTGGATCAGCCCTTGCCGATGGGCTATTGCAACGTCGGGACGGTGCTTGAGGTCGGCCAGGGAGTCACTGGCTTTTCAGTCGGGGATCGAGTGGCCTCAAACGGAAAGCACGCGGAGATCGTCTGTGTTCCCAAGAATCTCTGTGCGAAGGTCCCGGATTGCGTCAGTGATGAGGCAGCAGCCTTTACGGTTATCGGTGCGATAGGGTTACAGGGCATCCGGCTGATTCAACCAACCCTGGGTGAAGCTGTAGTGGTTTCTGGTTTGGGGCTGATCGGATTGATGACCGTTCAGTTGTTGAAGGCTCATGGGTGCCGAGTGTTGGGGCTGGATTACGATACAAGTAAGTTGGCGCTCGCTCAAAAGCTTGGCGCAGAAACGGTCGATCTCAATCAAAATGCAGATCCGCTTGGGGCGGCGATGGTGTTTTCAAGAGGACGCGGCGTCGATGCGGTGATCATCACGGCTTCCACAAAGAGCAACGACCCAGTTCATCATGCGGCACAGATGTGTCGAAAACGAGGTCGAATTGTGTTGGTGGGTGTCACGGGGCTGGAACTGTCTCGCGCGGACTTCTATGAAAAGGAACTGAGTTTTCAAGTGTCCTGCTCCTACGGACCTGGGCGCTACGACAGTGCGTATGAGGACAATGGCCATGACTATCCTCTTGGCTACGTCCGGTGGACCGAGCAGCGTAACTTCGAGGCAGTTCTCGACATGCTGGCGGATCACCGCCTCCAGACGGACTTACTCATCTCTCATCATATTCCGTTTGATCAGGCCACGACCGCGTATGACATCATTTCAAGCCGCGTTCCGTCACTCGGGATCGTTCTCGAATATCCTGAACCAGATGCCTTTTCTCAAAGTCGATTGCTGAGGCGAACGATTGTCCGATCAGAAGAACCTCCCGACGGGGATCGGTCTGCTGCTACCCCGGTCATCGGGTGTATTGGCGCTGGAAACTATGCCACGCAAGTTCTGTTGCCGGCTTTTCAGAAGACGGGAGTTCCGTTTCGAGCGGTCGCAAGCAGCACAGGCGTCAGCGCTGCTCACGCAGGGAGTAAGTTTGGATTTTCGGAGATCACGAGCGACGGGAGAAGTGTTATTGAGTCTCCTCACATCAATACCATCATCATTGCGACGCGGCATGATAGCCATGCGGCACTCGCCGGCGAAGCCTTGAGGGTAGGGAAACATGTCTTCGTCGAGAAGCCCTTGGCGATCACGCGAGAGGCATTGACGGAACTCTCTGAAGTGTATGACGAATGCGTCAGGGCGCAGGTATCGCCACCTCTGGTGATGGTAGGCTTCAATCGCCGGTTTGCCCCACACATTCAGCGCATGAAACAGTTGCTTGATGGAGTCAGGGAGCCAAAAACGTTTGTCATGACGGTCAACGCCGGTCATATTCCTCATGAACATTGGACCCAGGACCGACTGATCGGGGGAGGGCGTATCGTTGGCGAAGGCTGCCATTTTGTCGACCTCCTTCGCTTTTTGGCCGGATCACCGATCCTTGCCGTCCAAGCTATGACGACGGGCAAAACACCGGGTGCCATAGTAGCCGAGGATAAAGTAACCGTCACCTTACGATTTGAGGATGGATCCATGGGAACCGTCCATTATTTTTCCAACGGGCATAAGGCATTTCCCAAAGAACAGCTCGAAGTGTTTTGTGGTGGCAAGGTGTTGAAGTTGGATAACTTCAGAAAGCTTCGTGGTTACGGATGGTCTGGATTTCGAAAAATGGATCTCTGGAACCAGGATAAAGGACAGGTCGCATGTGTTGCCGCTTTCGTAGACGCAATTCGCCAGGGTAAGGGCTCTCCAATACCTTGGAATGAACTTGTAGAGGTGACAGAGGTGACCTTCGACATCATGGATTCACTCACATAGGCTCCTTTCCTTCATGAAGCAGCTGGGCCTCTATCTCAGGACGCTTGCCTATCTTCGTCCTTCACAGGTCGCCTACTTTCTTCGACGACGAATTCTTCATCAATCCGGATCGATAGTTAAAACATCCAGTGCCAAGATCCGTTTCGGCATTTCCATGGTACCAGGGGTTTGTGTATCCAGCTCCACCGGAGACGATCGATCGTTCTGTTTCCTGAGGCAGTCGAAGTCCCACCAGCCTGGACATGTCGATTGGGTCAGCAAGGATATGCCGAAGTTGTGGCGGTATAACCTGCATTATTTTGATTATTTGCACGACCCTCATCGATCGTATGACAGTAAAAGTCTTCTGATTACCGATTGGATACAGCACAACCCTGAGGGGGCTGAGGATGCGTGGGAGCCCTATACGGTCTCACTCAGGATCGTCAATTGGATCAAATTCTTTCTCGCCATAGGGCACAGTTCTTTCAAAGGAGGAACCGAGGATCTACTTAAGGACGATTGGGTTGAAAGTCTCTATCAACAAGCTCTGTGGCTTGAGCAAAATATTGAATATCACTTCTTGGCGAATCATTATCTGAAAAATGGAGTGGCTCTATTCTTTGCCGGAGTCTACTTCGAGGGAATTGATGCAGACCGATGGTTTCAAAAAGGGCTAAAGATTCTGCGAGAAGAGCTCGCCGAACAATTTTTGGCTGATGGGGGGCACTTCGAGCGGAGCCCTATGTATCACTCTATCTGCTTGGTAGATTATCTCGATGTCTTGAATCTCGCCCGGAATTCATCTGCTGTCATTCCATGCGATATGGTACACGAGTTTTTCGGCAAGGTCACGAAGGCCGTTGATTTCCTGAACGGCATATGCTTGCCGGACGGTGCGATTCCGCTTTTCAACGATTCAGCATTGGGTATTGCACCAACTCCTTATCAGATCTCTGCCTACGCTGAGCGAGTCATTAAGTACAACGCTCCTGCTCAATCAAACAGACTGATGGTCCGTGCCTATCCGTCCAGCGGGTACTATGTCTGGCGTCAGGATGACGACATGATCATTGTTGATTGTGGGCCTATTGGTGCTGAGTATAACCCCGCCCATGCCCACTGCGATGTTCTGAGCTATGAGCTGATGATCGATGGACGACGAGTTATTGTCGACAGCGGAGTGTTTGACTATGAGCCGAGTTGGGAACGAGCGTATGCGCGGAGTACCAAAGCCCATAATACCGTCCTGATTGATGGCAAGGAGCAATCAGAGATATGGGGTGTCTTTCGGGTCGCACGGCGGGCGAGGCCTATCCATGGTCATATCGCTGAGATAGGGGATGGATCCGTCTTGTTTGAAGGAGCGCATGACGGATACAGAAAGCTGCTTGGAAGGCCAATCCATAGAAGGCGCATCTCATACGAGAAACGGGGAGCTTGGATTGTGACGGATGTTTTGGAGGGAGCAGGAATCCATCAGATGGAAAGCTTTGTTCACATTCATCCCGACTTTACCGTTACTCAATTGAGCCCGAGCAGTATCAGGATTGAACACGATGGCGACGCCGTCGCCATCATCGAGGCTTCAAATACCTGCCAAATGAAGATTGAGCAGGGCTGCTACTTTCCAGAGTTTGGTTTGAGCCAGAGAAACCTTGTGCTAGTCTTTTCTTGTTCGGGAGAGCTTCCTCTTCAACTGAGCTATCGAATCCAAAAGACGACGAACTATTACAGCAAGGCCCTCAGGCATGCGAATTCTCTTCCTATCACATTATTTCCCTCCGGAGGTGAACGCCCCCGCGACTAGAACGTACGAACATTGTCGGCAGTGGGTGAAAGACGGTCACCAGGTGACAGTAGTGACCTGTGCCCCGAATCATCCACAAGGAAAAGTCTATGAAGGTTATCGCAATCGGTTGTATCAGCGCGAAACAAGAGACGGCATCACTGTTCTCAGGGTGTGGACGTTCATTACGGCGAACGAAGGGTTCTTCAAACGAACCCTAAACTACATCTCATACATGTGTTCCGCCTCCGTCGTGTCCCTCTTTCTGCCGAAAGCGGACGTCGTTCTTTCAACCTCTCCACAATTCTTTAATGGTCTCGCAGGGTACGTGGTCAGCAGACTGCGACGAATCCCTTGGGTGCTGGAGATCCGTGATCTATGGCCAGAATCCATTGTGGCTGTGGGCGCCATCAAAAGTCCTGCAATCATTCAGATGCTCGAATGGATCGAGCGATTCGCCTATCGCAAGGCGGATCGGATCGTACCGGTCACCGATGCATTTCGAGCATACATGCTGAACAAGGGTATCGAAGACGACAAAATCGTGGTCATCAAGAATGGCGTTGATCTCGCCCAATATGCTCCATGTGACAAAGTGGGTTCTTTGGCAGAGCAACTTGGAGTCAAGGGAAAGTTTGTCGTGTCCTATTTCGGGACTCATGGCATGGCGCATCATCTTGAGACGGTTTTGCAGGCAGCCCATCGATTGAGTCATTCAAAGCATGTTGTCTTCCTGATGGTCGGCGATGGAGCTGAACGTCAAGCACTCGTACGCATGCGACACGAGATGGGACTCGATAACGTCGTGATGCTCGATCAACAACCGAAGAGCCGCATGCGCGAGCTTTGGGCGCTGTCGGATGTCAGTCTCGTGCTACTCAAGAAGTCGGAGCTCTTTAAGACGGTGATTCCGTCAAAGATTTTCGAGAGCCTGGCAATGGAGAAACCAATACTATTAGGCGTGGAAGGAGAAAGCGCAGAACTTATCCATGCAGCACAGGCAGGTCTTTGCATCGAGCCTGAACAACCCGATGAATTGGCTGCCAAAGTGTTGGAGCTGTCTCGAAAACCTGAGTTGTGTCAACAGCTGGGCAGGAATGGACGAACCTATGTCATCAAGCATTTCGATCGGACCGCGCTTGCTAGAAAACTGAGTGCTCTGATCGAAACGGTCGGCCACATGACATCCTCTCAGTCCGACAAGAGGGAAAGCCTGTACGAGGAAACATGGGAACAGTACAACGATGAGAGGCTGAGTGCTGGGAAAGTTTTGCCGCGGGGTCGCTGACGCAGACAATTTTGAACAATGCTGCAGGAAGCTAGACACAGTGGCTACTACGACCTTCCATCATGATTCTTGGTTTTGCATGGACATAGGTCGGATCGAAAGATGGCCCGAGATTTGCTGTAGAAGTTCAATTCATGCGTGTTCCTAATGACCAACCTCTAACCAACATCTAGAAGGAGCGGTGATATGAGGATGATTCGATCATTGTTTAGCAGAGGGGGCATACTAGCGGCTGCCGCGGTCTGTTCCTTGTTGGTTCCTTTCGCAGCAGCGCAAGCTGCCCCGGTGACCTACTCGTTCGCCGGAAACTTTGACAACGATCCCAGTAGTATCTACTCCGTTTCCGGCACCTTTACCTTCGACAACGCAAGGAGTGGGAGTGGTGGGGTCTACAATGGCGCGGTAACGGACTTCACCTGGAGTTATAGTGCCAACGGGATACTCCAGTATACGTCGACGTATACTCCTGGCGCCAACGCCGTGACGGTTGCGAAGGATATGCCGTCGCTGTTCGGTGGCACTCTCGATCGCTGGGCATTGGTCTCTGCAGCGACTAGTACTGAACTACTGGTGCCGACGGGCAACCCGGCTGACGGCGCCTTTGCACCGTTCAACTTTGATCTTCGCTACGACCGTACGGGAGGGGGATTGTTTAGTGATACAAGCCTACAAGATCCACCCAGTTTTGGGAGTCTGGGGGGCGTTCCAGCCTCAGATCGTGTGAGGTGGCGGCTCTTTTTCGAGGATGCGGGTGGCATTCCGTCCGCCTATGTCGGATCGATCACCAGTTTGACAGCGGTCCCATTGCCGGCAGCGGTGGTGCTCTTCGGTGCTGGGCTGATCTCCTTGGTTGGTTTGGGTGCGGGTGGCTTGAGGAATCTCCACGGATCCAAGGTCTAGTCGAACACCTCGTTCCTGATCGTTGGGGCTTGATACCCTGTGATGGGTATCAAGCCCGGTTCTTTCTGCGAAATCAATCGACAGAAAAAAGGTTCCGATACACAATCGCGTATCGACCTACTCTTCCGAATCGATAACTTGTTCGGATTATTCCTGATTAACGGTTCAACGCCGCTGTCTCATGTCTAGCACACGCTCCCTTGTTATCGCATCGGCTCTGATCGTTTCGCTCCTCGCATACATGTATGCGGACAGCCTCGTGTTTCTGTTGAGCCGATGGCTTGGTAGCGAGGACTCTAGTCATGGGATATTTGTGCCTTTCATCAGCGGGTATTTAGTTTGGCAATCACGTCATCGTCTCAGCCAGATTGCCAAGGAAAAGTCCTGGTGGGGGATCCCTATCATTACGGTGGGGCTCATCCTCTATGTGGTAGGGGAGCTGTCCACGTTGTTTGTCCTCTTGCATGTCTCATTGTGGGTCGTCTTGGTTGGGTTATCCATCACGCTACTCGGTCTTCGGGGGGCTCAAGCCATCGCATTTCCTCTTGGATATCTTTTGACCGCGATCCCACTTCCGACCTTCTTCTACGCGAATCTGTCGAGCCAGCTTCAATTGTGGTCGTCATCCCTTGGAGTCGGGTGTTTGCAGCTCGTTGGGGTGATCGCGTTTCGCGAAGGCAATGTCATCGATCTTGGACAAGTTCAGCTTCAGGTTGTCGAAGCCTGTAGTGGGATTCGGTATCTGCTTCCCTTAACGGCTCTTGCGCTGCTCTGCGCGTATCTGTTCAAGGACAAGATGTGGAAACGAGTTGTTCTTGTACTCTCTGCGATTCCTATTTCAATCCTTCTCAATGGATTTCGGATCGGCATGATCGGCGTACTGGTCGAACTCTATGGAAAGGGGGCGGCGGAAGGCTTTTACCATCTCTTCGAGGGCTGGGTCATCTTCATGGTGAGTTTGGCCCTGCTGATCATAGAAATGGGGTTGTTGGGAAGGATCGGCGCAGTCGAGCCGAATCAGCCATTCCTGGTGCAGTTTTCATGGGGACAACAGTCCAAGGATTCTGGTCCGGCGAGCACGTCGACCAGACCGAGCCGGATCGTGCCTACTCCTAGTCCGGCCTATCTGTGCAGCGTAGCCCTGCTCATCCCATTTACGGTGCTTTCGAGCGCGTTAGCCGATCGTGAGGAGATTCCCCCTGAGAGGATGACGTTTGTTGACTTCCCGATGCAGATCGGCTCGTGGCGAGGCGAGCGGTTTCCGCTTGAAAAACAGTATATCGATGCACTCCGATTTGACGATTACGTGCTAGCCGACTACCGCTCAGGTCCTGAGCACCTGGTCAACTTCTATTCCGCCTACTATGGATCACAACGAAAAGGGCAGTCCGCCCACTCACCCAAGAGTTGCTTGCCTGGTGGAGGTTGGGAGATCGCTTCCCTCACTCACAAGGAGTTGCCGTCGTCACCACAGATGAAGCGGCCGGTCATGGCGAATCGTGCAGTCATTCGCAAGGGTGATCAAAAGCAGGTTGTCCTGTACTGGTTCAAGCAACGGGACCGGTATCTCGCGGATGAGTATTTGGTCAAGTTGTTCTTGCTGTGGGATGCGATCTCACGACAACGTACCGACGGTGCGCTGGTGAGACTCGCCTCGTTGGTCGGTCCAGGTGAATCCGAGGCGATGGTCGACCAACGTCTCCAGGAGTTTGCGGCCGAGATCGGACATGAATTGAATCGGTTTGTCCCTGACTGAGTGAGGACCGCTGAACGGGTAAGGATGCTTCGATGATCAACGAACTATTTTTTAGCTCCATGACGGCCCTATTGTTGTGCATGGGCCTGATCCCTCTCTTACGGCTAGTCGCAGAACGATTTCAGGTGATGGATTTGCCTGGAGAGCGCAAAGTCCACGCACACCCTATTCCGAGAATTGGAGGCGTCGCTTTTGCCATCGGTGCCTGCGCCTCAATTGCCTGGTGGGGAGCAAAGGATACGACCACCATCTCTGTGTTGCTGGGATGCATGATCATTGTAGGGTTTGGAGTATGGGATGATCGGGTCGATCTCGGCTACCGGACAAAACTCGTTGGACAATTACTTGGCGCTCTCGTTGTCGTCTGGGGTGGTGACGTTCGATTTACCACACTCCCGTTTCTGTCTGAAACGGAAACGCCTGTGTGGCTCGGAAGCCTCTTCACCATCATATTTCTTATCGGAGTATCGAACGCGGTCAACCTCACGGATGGGTTGGATGGATTGGCAGGTGGATTGTCATTTTTGACACTGAGTGGGATTGCCTATCTGGCGTATCTGTCGAGTGACTCAACAGTTCTGATGCTGACGGTTCCGTTTCTTGGAGCCCTCTTAGGCTTCTTGCGATACAACACCTACCCAGCACGAATCTTTATGGGCGATGGTGGCAGCCAGCTCCTAGGATTCATAATGGGTGTGTTGGTCATCTTGCTGACGGACTCGGTGCGCGGTCCGTTTAGCCCCACACTGTCCCTGTTCTTACTCGGGTTACCGTTTCTGGATACACTTGGCGTCACGGGTCAGCGGTTGGCAGAGGGGCGTTCCCCATTCGTCGGTGATCGCGCTCATGTTCACCACAAACTCCTGCGCGTCGGGTTGACCCATTATGAAGCCGTCACCGCGATCTATCTGATTCAGGCCAGCATGTTAGGGGTCGCCTACGTATTGCGATGGGAGTCGGATACACTGATTCTTCCTCTCTATCTCCTCCTTGCGATCACCGTGCTGATGCTCTTTATCGCTGCCGGTCGTGGCCTCCTCCCAACACCTTCGTCACGGGATGGACTGTTTGTCTCAAATATCACTGTCACGCGGTTTATGAAGGAGCGATGGCTCACCGATCTGCCGATTCAATTCTTGGCGGTGGCCGTCCCGTTGTTCTTGATTGCGTTGGTCTTTCTCCCATCACATGTTCCGAACGATGTGGGATACCTCTCGATGGCGCTCTTCGGCATCGTCTTGTTGGGGTTGGCATTCTCCGTCAAAGTCGCGCCCTATTTTGTGCGGGGCGGACTCTACGTGGGGACGACATTCCTCCTGTATGTCAGCGAAGGAGCGCGGGTGTCTTCCGTGGCGGTGATGACCATGGTGCATAACGCATTCTTTTTACTGGTCGCCATCATGGTGCTTCTGAGTCTTCGATTCAATGAAGATAATCGCTTCCAGACCACGCCGCTCGATTATTTGATGGTATTTCTGGCTGTGACGTTTCCGCTTCTTCCTGAAGTCAATGCCGGCATCGCTCACTTGGGTATCTTCGCCGCAAAGCTCATCGTGCTGTTCTTCTCCTTCGAGTTGCTGCTCCATGCGTTCTCAAGCCGTGTCAGACAATTGGGACTCGTGTCGCTCTGGATTCTGTTCGGGCTAGGAATTCGGATTTTGTTGTAGCGAAACGGGTTACGTATTAACCTATAGTCAAGACGAAGCACTTTCTTACAGCGCATAAGGGTGAACGTTAGCCATGATTGTTCGACCGAGTATCATCGCCTTCATCGTATTCACGCTGACCGCATGTGGTGGTCCTGAAGAGAGAAAAGCAAAGTATTTCTCTCGAGCGCATGAATATATGGATGCCGCGAATTATCCCAAAGCCAGAGTCGCGCTCCGAAACGTCCTGAAAATTGATCCCAAGGACGGAGAGGCCTATTACCTCTTTGCTCGGGTGGAAGAAAAGGAAAAGAATTGGCGTAACGCGGTGCAGTTATACCAGGAAACCGTCAGATTGGTTCCCGATCACGCGGCCGCTCTCATTACACTGGGGAAATATTATCTTGAAGCTGGGCTGACAGATCAGGTGTCGGAGGTTGCTGATGCAGTCCTACGTAAAGATCCACGACATCCTCAAGCTGCCGCTCTAAAGATTGCGGCGCAGACTGTGACGGAGCAAGGCGTTTCCGTGGCCACTCCCAAGGCCGAGGCCCTCGCCAAGGAGTTTCCGACAGAGCCGGATGTCGCCATCCTCCTAGCGACGTTATATCGACATCAGAAACGGTATGGAGAGGCAGAGCAGGCGCTTCAGCGTGCGCTCCAGCAGCACCCCAAGGACCTCGATCTCCTCAATAATTTGAGCGCGGTTTTCGCCAGCGCAAATAATTGGACGGGCGCCGAGACGATCCTTCGTCGCATGATCGAGACCGAGCCCCTATCCATGGACCATCGAATCAGGCTGGTCCGCTTCTATATCGGTCGAGATGCCTTTGGTAAGGCTGAGGCTGTTTTGCGCGAAGCGATTGCATTGGACCCGGACGACGAGCAGCGTCGGCTAGCACTGTCTGACTTTCTTGTAAACCGAAAGGATCTCGTTGGTGCGGAACGTGTGCTTCTTGATGCTGCCGCCCATCTGCCGCGTGCAAGTCACATACAGTTCGGATTGGCTGTACTCTACCGAAAGAGCGGGCAAGACGAAAAGGCACGAGACCGATATAGCGAACTCGTTCAAGAATTCAAAGATGGTCCGGTTGGGTTGGAGGCAAAGGTACGATTGGCGGAAATGGATCTCTTAGCCGGAAAGCAGGTTGAAGCGGAACGTCAGGTGCAGGAGGTGTTGAAAGAGAATCCTCGATCTTCCGATGGGTTGATCCTGTCAGGACGTATGGCCTTGGCAAGACGGAATGCAAAAGATGCGGTTCAGGCATTCCGCACGGTTCTGCACGATCAACCAGAACTCGCGACGGTCCACTATCTATTGGGCCAGGCCTACCAGCTCACTGGAGAAACCAATCTAGCGAAGGAAAGTCTTGAGCGGGCCGTTGTTCTGTATCCCGATCAGGTCGAGGCCAAGCGATCGCTAGCGGTTCTGGAGAGTCGGAGTGGCAGGTATCAGCAAGCACGTGCTCGACTCGACGATCTGCTGAAGCAGCGTCCCGATGATGTTGCGGCTCTAGACATGCTCATGACACTGGATTTGATGACGAAGAATTGGTCGGGAGCAGAGCGAACCTTGGCGCAGCTTCGCCGCGTGTCAGGTGAGAACCACGTCGCACTGCTGGCGGAAGGACGGTTTTATGAGGCACAACATCGATTGAATGACGCGGGGCGTGCGTATGAGCGGGCGATTGTCTCGGCTCCCAACGAGCCAGAACCACTGCTGGCTTTGCTCAAAGTGGAGGTGTCTCAACGACAGACAGCTAAGGCTCGGGGTCGCTTGCAGGCCCTCCTCGCGGCTCGATCGGATCATCCCTTTGCGCATGGATTACTGGGGGAAGTGTTGTCTCTTCTGGGCGAGCGTGAAGCGGCAGCTCGAGAATATCGGGAGGCGGTGCGATTAAATCCAAAATGGCTGACGCCATGGTTGAATTGGGCCGGGTTGTCACTCTCAGAGAAACAGCCCGCGGTTGCTGTGCAAATCGTCGAAGATGGTCTGAAGGCTAATCCGGAAAGCGAAGAGTTATACATGCTGCTGGCTTCCTCGCGTTCTGCACAGGGACAGGTTGATGGGGCGATGGCCGCGTATGAAGCGGTGCTGCGTCTGAATCCACGGAATGTCTTGGCGGCGAATAACTTGGCCGTGTTGCTGGTGGATCGAAAGGGCGATCCGTCAAGCCTGCAAAAGGCGTTTGCCCTGAGTCGCGATTTTGAAAAAGACGCCCCACACCCTCTATTCATCGATACCCTTGGTTGGGTGCGGTTCAAGATGGGGCATCAAGAAGAGGCGATTCGTTTGCTGAAGTCTGCGGTCGCCAAATCTCCGGATAGTTCGGTGCTGAATTATCATCTTGGGATCGCCTTCACGCAGTCCGGGAAACGTGCGGATGCTCGGATGCATCTATCAAGGGCTCTCAAGAGTTCGGATGCATTTGAAGGCAGATCTGAGGCAGAACAAACCCTCGCAGAACTCAGAGGATAAAGGAGACGTTATGTGTGGTGTCGTTCGAACAGTTATGGGGCGAGTGCTCCTGATGTCTGTGGTGATGGGTGGTTTCTCCGTCATTGGAGGAGAAATCATGACAACGGCCCTGGCTGCCGAGGTCGATCCGGAATACCAGCTAGGGGCTGAAGATGTTCTGTTGATTTCCGTCTGGAAAGATGAGCAGCTGACGCGAGAGGTCGTGGTCCGCCCGGATGGGATGTTTTCATTTCCCCTCATTGGTGACATTCAGGCTGAGGACAGAACGGTGGATCAAATCCGTACCGATCTTGTTCAGCGATTGACGAAGTACATCCCAAATCCAAACGTGTCCGTGGCAGTGAACAAAGTGGCAAGTTACAAAGTCTATGTCGTTGGACGAGTGAACAAACCAGGTGAATATGTGATTGGGCATTACGCCGATGTCCTTCAAGCCCTGAGTCTTGCCGGAGGATTAACGCCATTTGCCAAGGAAAATGACATTAAAGTCATGCGCCGAATGCGAGGAGAACAGCACGCCATTCCTTTTCGGTATGGGGATATGAGGAAAGGGAGGGCGCTGGAGCAAAATATCGTTCTCCAACGTGGTGACGTTGTGATGGTGCCGTGACGGCTCCTGCGCGGGTGCAGTTGAAGGGTTCGAAGTGGAATCGAGCGCGGGGTAGCAAGTGGGTTCCCGCCGTTATGTGCAGTTTGGTGGTCATCCTGCTTGGGGTGGTGTCGAGGCTCCAGGCTGAAGAATGGTCGGTTGCCCCATCTCTAGGAGTCAAGGCAGTCTACAACAGCAATTTGCTGCTGACCCCGCTCACTCACGATGACACGTATGGATATTGGATTACACCTGCGATGGAAGTATCGGGCAATAGCGAACGGCTGGAGGTGAGCAGCCGAATTGCGGCGGATTTTGTCGGGTATTTTGGGGGAGAGGATAGGCAATTTACGAACGTATTTGTGCCATTGTCCATCCGCTATAAGACGGAGAAAGATGTGATCGAATTCTCTGGAGGTCTCACCCGTGACAATACGCTGCTCAGCGAATTACAGGCAACGGGGGTTGTTCTCCAGTTTGCCCAACGGAATCAGTGGAGCTTTAACCCGACGTGGACGAGAATGCTGACCGAAAAATTATCGTTTCAATCGGGGGTGCAGTTTTCGGACACGACCTATGAAAGCGGGCGGTTGGTCGACTACCGGCTGTTTGGTGGGTCGGGCGGGTTCAGCTATGCGCTGACCGAACGGGATCAAGTCCAGATCATGGGATCCTACCTCGACTTTAGAACGACCGATTCACCATCCGCATTCCGATCCAACTTTCCCGGGATCGACATGAGCCTGACCCACGAATTCAGTGAATCTCTGACGGGCACGGTGCATGGTGGCCCACGGTTTCTCCAATCCGTCTCGGAAATCTTCGGGGTGAATCTTGCGACTCACGATACGGTTTGGTTGGTCGGAGCAAGTCTGCAACAGAAATTTGAACGAGCCGCGGTCAGCGCATCCTTCGAACGAGATTTGGTTCCGAGCGGATTTGGATTGCTCATCCAGACCAATCGAGCGCAGGGGTCAGCTTCGTACGATATCTCAGAAACGCTTACCGGCTCCGTGAGCGTGGTTGGAGTGCTGACCTCTGGGAAGTCACAAGTGGCGGTCGGCGGCGTGTTTCCAGATAGCCGCTATGTCAGCATTACACCGAAACTGTCTTGGAAGTTTCTAGAATGGTGGCAAGCGGAAGTGTCCTACATGTATCGCTGGCGCGACATCGATACGCAGCTTGATTCAGCGAATTCTCACGCGACGACATTCATGGTGACCTATTATCCACCTAAACGGACGTTCTTCCACTAATATCATGACGAACACACAACCCTCACAACGGACATCCGAACAGGGTAAGAGTTTCACTGAGTATCTCGCTGCCTTTCGACGGCGCCGAAAGCTGATTCTATTCACGAGCTTTGGTCTACTCACTGTCTCGGTGGCTTTAGCATTTGTCTGGCCACCGACCTATAAGTCGACGGCGACGATATTGATCGAAGAGCAGGAAATTCCTTCAGACCTCGTTCGCTCCACCATTACCAGTTATGCCGATCAACGGATTGAGACCATCAAGCAACAGGTGATGAGTCGCACGACGCTCTGGAAGGTGGTTGAGCAATTCAATCTCTACCAGGAGGAGCGGAAAAGCAGTCCGACAGAAGAAATTGTAAAACGCTTTATCAAGGATATCGAAGTCGAAGTCATCAGTGCGGATGTCGTCGACAAACGCACTCAACATGCGACGAAGGCGACCATTGCCTTTACGGTGACCTACCAAAATCGATCCCCGGAATTAGCCCAACAGGTGGCCAATGAACTGACGAGTTTATTCCTGGGTGAAAACTTAAAGAGCCGAGAACGGCAGGCGCAGGAGGCCACGTCTTTTCTGCAGCAGGAAGCAGAAAATCTAGCTCAACATATCAACGACATCGATGAAAAAATCGCAAAATTTAAGCGGCGAGCGAACGGGGCGTTGCCGGAGTTGACCGCACTGAATCAGCAGTTGATGAACCAAGCCGAGCGGGAGTTGATGGATGTCGATCAGCAGATCCGTAGCCTGGAAGAGCGAAAGACGTACCTTGAGGGAGAACTGGCGACTATCAAACCGAACACTCCGATCCTCTCGGTGACCGGAGAGCGGATTTTGGATTCGACCGAACGACTCCGGGCGCTCCGTGCTGAGTACGCAGCTGCTTCCGCGAATCTCTCGGCAGATCATCCGGACATCGTGAAGATGAAACAGGAGATTGAGGCCTTAGAAAAGGAAACCGGCCAACTCCCCGACGGCGAAGAAGCCTCGAAGCGGCTCATCGATGCCCGTGCCGCCTTGGCAGCCGACCTCGAAAGACTCGGAACCGCCCATCCAGATATCCTCCGTGCACAGCGGAAAGTCGCGGCTCTCGAACAGGAGGTCTTTAGGTTCCGCTCCATGCCAAGCCCGTCCACAGGACAACGGCCTGAAAACCCGGCCTATATCAATCTGCAGGCGCAGTTGAATTCGGCCCTCTCCTCTCTGGAAGCCCTTCGCAAGACGCGCCTGGAAGTGAAGCGCCGGTTGAACGAATATGCGACGCGTCTGGAACGGTCTCCCGGAATCGAACCAGAATATTTGGTGTTCATGAGAGACCGAGACACGTCAGCGCAGAAATACCAAGAAATCAGGTCGCGATTATTGGAAGCCAAGGTGTCGGAAGGGTTGGAGGTACAGCGAAAGGGTGAACGGTTTTCTTTGATTGACCCACCAAGTCTTCCCGAAAAACCCTTTAAACCCAATCGCCTCGCCATCGTTTTGCTAGGCACTGTTCTGGCCCTCGGTGCTGGCATCGGTGCGGGAGCGGCTGTGGAATCGATGGATCACTCGATCCGGTCTTCGGAGCAGCTCCTCCAGCTCACGCACCATTTCCCCTTAGCAGTAATTCCGTTTATGCCCAATGAAGAGGATGTATCACGGATACGGGTCAGACGACGACTTGCCCAAACGGCAGGACTTGGGGTCATTGGAACGGCGCTCGTGCTTCTGCATGTGTTTGTCATCCCCTTGGATGTGTTGTGGTTTACCGCCTTGAGACGGATTGGCATGGAATAGGGAACAAGAAGGCTATGGATCGAATTCGAACAGCGCTTGACCTTTATCGAGAAGTGAAAGGCACATCTGCTACCGAGGCCCCACCGAAGCGGTCTTCGGAGCAGGGTGTCCCGCCTCCCATCACCTATACACGGACGAAGTCACTGACCATCCCTCGGGCTGTTCTGCAGGGACATCGCGTGATGGCTGCGTACAACAAGGGGGCGTTTGTCGACGCCTACAAGATCCTACGAACGCAGGTCACGCACCGCCTCCGGGAAAACGGTTGGAACGTCGTCGGGGTCACCAGCCCCGGGTACGGAGAGGGGAAAACGCTCACGGCGATCAACCTCGCGGTGAGTCTTGCAATGGAAACGACGCAGACGGTCCTCCTCGTCGACTCAGACCTTCAGGACCCCACGGTGCATAAAGTCTTTGGTGTACAGGACTGTCTGGGGTTGGCGGACTATTTGTTGGACGATCTGCCTGTAGAAGATCTGCTCGTGCATCCCGGCATCGGGCGATTCGTTCTCTTGCCAGGGGGGAGAGCCATTTCAAACTCGACCGAAATACTGACGTCCCCCAAAATGGTCGCTCTCGTCGAGGAGTTGAAACATCGATATCCTTCGCGCTTTGTCGTCTTTGATCTCCCACCGTTGTTGCATACGGCTGATGTCTTGGCCTTTTCTCCTTATACGGATGCGCTGCTCATGGTCGTTGAAGAAGGTAAAACGACAGGCGAAGAACTCCAGCGTGCGCTCGGGCTCGTCAGAGATTCGCGTCCCGTTCTAGGAACAGTATTGAACAAAGCCGGTCGGGCATCATTGAGCCTTGCCGATATGAAGGCCATGTTGTCTTCGTAGTGAGTACGGAACAACCCGAGACACAGCACCATGTATGAATCCTTTTATCGTTTAAAAACCAAGCCGTTCTCACTCTTGCCGGACAGTACGTTCCTGTATGCTGGATCCGAGCATCAGGCCGCCTACAATCTGTTGGAATATGGCCTTGTGAGTCAGGCGTCTTTCATGGTGCTGACCGGGGATCCGGGAATGGGGAAAACTTCTCTCCTCCAGAAGCTGATCGCGGAGCACGGCAGTAAGCACAAAATCGGACTTCTGACCAATGCGCGGTACGATATCGAGCACCTCTTGCCATGGATCTTGTTGGCGCTCGGGCTGAGCACGAAGCGTTTGGATCCAATCGAAGCCTACCACCTGTTCTCAGAGTTTCTGACGCAAGAGTCGAAGCGCCTTCGACGTGTCATTCTCATCGTGGACGAAGCCCAAAGTCTGGGGGCCGACTTGTTGGAAGAATTACGATTGTTGTCCAATATGAATGACGGAAGGACATTAAAGTTACAGATTATTTTGTCCGGGCAGCCGGATCTCTATACCTTGCTGAAACGAATCGATATGACGCAGTTTGCACAGCGGATCGTCGTCGACTACCATCTGAAGCCGCTGTCCGAGGTGGAAACCGCCAACTTTATTCGCCATCGAATACAGGTTGCGGGCCGACACCAAGACGTCTTTACGGACAAGGCCTATGCACTGATCCATCGATTGAGCCAGGGGAACCCACGATTAATCAATCAGGTGTCCGATATCACGTTGACGTATGGGTATGCAGAGCAGGCGCCCATCATTACATCGAAGTTGGTGGCGCAAGCGGCGCTCGACCGAATCAAAGGGGGGATCCTTCCGCTCGCCGGCAAGGAAGAATTGGAAGAACTCGCAGCCGCACCGGAAGATCCGACAGAACTCACACCGTCCGATCCACGCCCTGGACCGACCGACGTTGTCAATGAGTTATCTGCGTCAGATTCGGTCAATTCATCGGAAGAAGATTACGAGCGAGGGATGGCGCTGAAAGATGAGGGGCGTTTGAAAGAAGCGATTGACCTGTTCCATTCGGCAGCCAAGGAGAAGGCGCTGTGGTTCAAAGCTCATGCACAAATCGGATTCTGCTACGTCAAGATGCGGGATCCACATGCCGCGATCCAGGCCTTTCGCACCGCACTGAACGATACTACGGCGCTTCCTCACGATACGACGGATGTGCTCTATTTTTTGGGTCGCAGTCTCGAGGCCGTGGGAAAAACCGATCAAGCCCTAGAAGTCTATCATCGCATTGATCATGTGACTCCATCCTTTCGGGATGTCGCAAGTCGGGAGCGGGAGTTGGAGGAGGCTTTACGGAAGCATTCGTGGCTCGGCGGTGTGGTCCATAATTTTCAGCGATTTCTGATTGGGAGTCAAAAGTAGACTGTCTCATCTGTTCATGGAATTCACACGGGTGTCTGTTCTGCGTTCGGTACAGCGCATGACGAAACCTACTCTGTTTATGTCGGCGCATAGGTGTCCAGGGTAGTTGCGAGGGCCGTTGAAGCATCATGTCGGAACCTGTCGGTCGTACATCTACTCACACGATAAGCCCGGCTGAACGGTATGAGCGCGGGATTGCATTGAAGAAGGCCGGATTGTACAAGGCCGCTATCGAGCAGTTTGAACAAGCCGCCAGAGATAGGGCATTGGCCGTGAAGGCCTATGCCCAGATCGGGCTTTGCTACAAACTATCCGGTCGCTATGAGGACGCTGTGCCGGCATTTCAACAAGCACTCAAAGCTCTCCCAACGTCGTCAAAGGAAACCGTGCAGATCCTCTATGTGCTCGGTCGCACGCTTGAATCATTAGGCAGGATCGCGGAAACACTGGAAGCCTATCGATGGATTAGGCGAGAGGATCCGGCCTATCGTGATGTGGGAGAACGAATTGAACGGTTGAGTATGCGGCGACAGGGTTCATCCAAAGAACCTTAGCGTGGCTTACCGCCGGTTGGCGCGTCCAGACACCCCGCACGATCCAAGGGCAGACTACCGAGCCACAGTTCTCGGATTGTCATCACGATGTCGGAGGTGTGTGGATGGCAACAGCTGCCGTGCGAACGGTCTTAGGAACCACCAGCTCCAATGCCGATCGCCGACTTACGGTTTTGCAGGACGGGGAGGATATAGCCTTTGAGCTCATCCTGGATTTCTTCCGGGGACTTTCTCGCGTCGACGATATCGAAGTGGAACTCCGTGGCCATCTTGTCGAATTCTTCGATGAGCAGGGATTGGTACTTCTTAAAGCTGTCATAGAGATCCGCTCCCAGCCGAAGATCCATCCCAGATTCCCAATAGTTCATCCCCGTCGTCTCGATGACTCGGAGCGCGAGGGTTTCGACATCGATCCGGAGATAGCACACCAGGTCCGGAATCGGGGCGAACCCGAAGACATCACGGATCCACGTGCGATCCGCGCTTCGTACGAAATCGCGTGCGAAAGCGGTGTAGATGTAGCGATCAGCCAAGACGACGAATCCGGATCGGAGAGCGGGAATGATCTGGTGCTCAAGTCGGTCGGCAAAATCGGTCGCATAGAGCAGGCTGAGTGACCATCGATCGACGATGTTGCCGGCTTTGGCCATTTCGATGGATTTGGACATGAGATTGGATCGAGTCCAGCCGGTCGTGATCACCCCGTAGCCTTGGATTTCCAACCATTCTTGTAACAGTTCGATGTGAGTCGAGCGGCCGACTCCATCGGTTCCTTCAATGGCGATCAGCTTGCCTTTGAGCTCACTCGGATCGATGTACGTCAAACCGTCGCCAAAAAAGCGTGCGTCGGCCATAGGTGCCTCGTTTGGGTTTGTAATCACGCAGGGTCTCGGACACCAACGTCCGCATGAGCTCCTGTTGCGTTGCAATGTCTTGAGTGGCATCCATCGTCAACAACCCGAATTCGTCGACGATCTTGTCGTATTCCGCGAGAATGCGTGATTGAAAGATTCGAAAGCTCTGTGTCGGATCAGGGCTCAGATTCATGTCCATGCCCGCTTCATAGTACTTAAACTGACCGCGAGTTCCACGCAACAAGCGGGAGATGGCCACTTCAATCGGGACCTTGAAATAAAATGCCATGTCGGGCTTGATGGCAAATGCATAGAGTTTGCGAACCCATTGAGGGGACACTCCGCGCACGACATCGCGGGCAAACGCGGTATACATATAGCGGTCAGCGAGAACAATCATCCCCGCCTTGAGAGGAGGGAGTATGTGATGATAGAGCCGGCTGGCAAAGTCCGTCGCGTGGAGCAAGCTGAATGTTGTCGGGGTCAAACTCTTTGATTTCTTCCCTCGTTTCGTCGTCTCCTTCACCAACGCGGAAGAGTTCCATTCCGTAAAGAAGACCTTGTGACCTTTCGACTCAAGCCATTTATGCAACAGTTGCAGTTGGGTACTTTTCCCCGATCCATCGATGCCTTCGACGATGATCAGCTTGCCCGGGTACGGGTGGGGCGCGGTCTTGGTCGGATGAGATGCGCTCATGATTGGTCGGTTGCCATCAGCACTCGGACGAACCGGACCTGTCGATGGAACACCTGTTCGAACAGATCAGCCCGATTCTTCGCCGCCCACAACTCCATCTCCGCGTCGCCCGTGAGCTGTACCTCGATGGTGATCTGTTTGCCGAATTGGACACGGACGTTCCGAACAAGGGAGAAATGCGTGCGATCGAGCCCGTCGGCGATGCGTAACAGCGACGCGAGCACTTTGACGACGCGTTGGAGGCGCGGTGTCAGACGGTCAAATTCTTGGTGCTTCAATGCAGGGAGGGCCCGACGATGGTAACGAGCGACGGTGGCAATGACGGTGATTTCTTCGGCGGCCAGTCCGGTCAAGTCGCTATGGGTAATCAGATAGTAGGCGTGTTTGTGATGCTGCCGTGGATTGATGAGGTAGCCGACGTCATGCAGAATCGCCGCGTATTCGAGCCAGGTCCGTTCCTGTGGCCCGAGCCGGTGTACGCGTTGTGTCTGATCGAAAAGGCGCAGAGCCAGCATAGCCACATGGAGTGAATGCGCTTCCGGCGCGTGACAGCGGCGCGCGAGGCGGATCACATTGCGACGACGCACATCCGGAATTTCACGTTCAGCTTTCAATCCCTCGCGATGCCGCACAATGAAATCGTAGATCACCCCCTCACGGATCGCCTTGTCGCATAACGTCAGTTCGTTGAGGCCGGAAAGCTCCAACAGACAGCGGAGGAGCACAGTGGCCGGAAGAAGGGTGTCAACGCGTTTGGGGTCCAAGCCGGGAATGGCCAAGCGCGCCTTCACTGAGCTCTCGGCCAGCTCTGCTTCGAGGGCACGGAGATCTTTGAGTGAGACCGTCGCAAGGTTATGCTGTGGCAGCGGCCGTCCGGTCTGTCGCAGATGGACCACCTCACCAATATTGCCGGCCATCCCTGAGGTGGCGATCAGCGAGAGGAACTTTTTTATTTTGAACGAGGTGACGGCCTCGCGCAGGTGAGAGCGTACTGCTTCCTCCAGTCTCTGCATCATCGACTCAGACGGTGGCGTCTTCGTGAGATAGTGCTCGGCTAAACGGATGGCGCCGAGTTTCAGGCTCACGCCATGGAGCATTCCTTCGCGATTGCCCACGATCAGTTCCACGGAACCGCCGCCGATGTCGACGATCAATGTCGGCCCGTCCGGGAGCGCGATGCTGTTTTTGACTCCGAGGAAGGTCAGCCGGGCTTCTTCCACTCCGCTGATCACACGCACCTTCAAGCCGAGTTCTTCCAGGATCATTGCGACGAAATCACCGCCGTTTTCAGCCTCACGCACTGCGCTGGTAGCGACAGCAATCACACGATCAAAGCCCTTATTGCGGGCAAGCGTCACCAACGTCTTCAGAACTTCGAGGCCTCTGGCCATGACTTCATCGGCCAGTCGCTTGTTCGCGAATGCGCCATTCCCTAACCGGGTCATGTCCTTAAAGCGATCGAGAATTTTGAAGCTGGCATCCGGCAGTATTTCAGCCAGGACCAGATGGATGGAGTTGGTTCCGATATCGATGACAGCAAGTTTGGGCACGAGGAAGATCCTAGATAAGATAATTCCCGGACCTTAATGAACAGAGACAAGGGCTGTCAAGAAGCGGCGTGTTAATTATTGTTGGGGGTGTCCGCTTGGCACGGGTGAGGTTTGTACATTATCTTGGTGGAAGAAAACGGACTACTGAAATGTGCAGCGGCAAACAGGTGCGAAGGAGTTCTGGTCGATCTTCCAGAGGGAATAATAGGCGAGCTTTCTTACAGGGTGAGCTTCGTCATGCCTTCATAAATAGGTCTTGTTTCTTTGAGCGGTTCCCACTTTAAAATCGACAGAGTATCCTCCACATACCGCGTCGTTCGCATGCCGTTCAGGACGCAGGTCACTCCTGGTGTGCTGGCGAGGACCCAGAGTGCCTTCTGAGACAGTGAGGAGCTGAGCCGCGATGCCGGTAAGAACTGGGTGATGGTTTGCGTGACACGGTCGGCCTGCGCACGACTTCTCGTCGTTGCTTCATGCCTGAGGCCTCGTAGTAGCGTCATGAACACGGGAACATAGCGTTGGCGCCAGGCAGTCCAACGCTCGGCGACGTCTCCTGAAAGGCCTCGTTCGAGAAGCTGGAAGACCTGGTTGACTTGAGGCGCAATCATGCGGTGTTCAATCTGTTCCCAATGTTCCAGCCCTTGAATTTGAGGACGGACACGTTGCAGTTCGATCGACCACTTGAAGAAGTCTGTTGGTGTCACGTCCGTTCCAATACCTTCGATATGCGGCGCGATGGAACTTCGGTATTCCTGTTCAAGCGCGCCTAGTTCCCCGAGATGGCGATTGAAATCGATCGGCTCTTCATCGAACGGTAGGTCAGCCAGTCGGAGCATCCGGTTCTGTCCCACCATGGCATTAAGCGGCCGATTCACCAGCACCGCAATGTGGTTGTGGGCGGCGTACTCAAGGACGGTTTGTGATTGGGACGGTCCCGTATTGGCGGTGAGCGCGGGACCTGATTCAAAGAGATTCATGGGGCACTGAAGGACCTGAAAGTGATGACGTGCAGATCCCACCGATTGTGCTGCGGACTGGGCGGCTTGGACCATGCGCGAAAGCAACGTCGCTTCATGATCGTCGCTCGGGGATGCGACGGTATTCGACGACACACCATAGTACTGGAGCCGACCCTTCGATACTTGAGTTTCAAAATAGGCAAATGCGCGTTCCAGTCTCGTATAAAATTCTTCACGAAGTTTCGCCAGATCTGTGTCCCCGCGATGTTTGGCCTCCGAGAAATAATACTCCGGATTATGCAACAGGCAGACATCGAGCGTGGTCAGGCCAAGACGGTCAAGTGACAGCGCCAGTTGATCCGCCAAAAAATCAGGATGGATGCAGTGCCAGATTCCATCCCCATATTTGACGACTTCCTGGTAGGGGCGCCCGGCCTTCTCTCTCGCTTCGGCAAGTTTTAGATTCTGACCCTGCACATACCCAATTTTTGAAACGACAATCAGTTCATCCCGTCGAATCTCATCTGCTGCTATGAGTTCGCTCAACACCGATCCCACCAGTCGCTCGCTGTCACCATCCATGTAATTGGTCGAGGTATCGATCAGGTTGCACGAACTTCGCAAGGCTCGCCTCAGCGCGTCGCGGTATTCGGTGTTGTGTGTATCGACTCGGTAGGTACCAAATCCGACTCGCGTGGTCGTCAAACCGGTCGTGCCTAGGCTTGTGAAAGCGTGCGTGAGTCCGGATGAGCCGTCGCGCGCCATCATGCGGGATGCATAGGCGGCGGTGCCTTGGCTCGTGGCAAATCCCGAAAGGGTAGTGCCTTGTAGGAGTTGGGGTTCTCGATCCTGACCGAGCGTGGTTGTGCGCTCGTTCGCTAATGCCTCCACTACCACGCGAGGATCGGTGATCGGTTGGCGGCAACTGTAATTCCGGCAGATGTACAACGTGGCGGTGTCGGAAACTGCCGACCTGTCTTTCAGGAGTGGCAAGGTTGAGGGCTGGCCGGGCAAGCCCGTTGCCACGACGCGGTTCGGTAAATAGCACTGGGAGACTGCTGCATGGAGAGCGCGAAGCTCATCGATCGACTTGCCAGGAAGGATGGCGAGCTCCACCGGTCCTTCGGTGAGAAAATCCAGGACTGCCAGACTCTTGGCGAAGGCACGCGGATACCGTGTGATTTGCCGGCCATAGGCACGGATAGCGGAAATCGAGGCGCGCCGCCATTCGTCGCGATCGAAGTGGAAGGAGAGGCGCGCGAGAGCAGAAGCGGCCACCGCGTTTGGGCTGGGCACCGCGCCATCCGTCCCGTCGCGGTGCCGGAGAATGAGTGATTCGTGCTGCGCCGCCGTCGTGAAGAATCCGCCTTGTTCCGGATCCATGAAGTCCGTGATCAAGAACTCTGCAAGTCGTGCCGCCGCATGAAGATAGGATTCGTCGGCACCAGCTTCATAGAGATCGATCAGCCCTTCGGCCAAGTAGGCGTAGTCTTCAAGATAGGCGTCGAGATGGGCGCGACCGGCTCGGGATGTCCGGAGCAGTCGGCCGTCCGGTTTGGCATGATTGTTCAGCAGATAGTCGGCTGTGCGTTTGGCGCTCTCCAGATAACGAGCTTCCCCAAAAACGCGCGCCGCCTCAGCCATAGCCGATAACATCATACCGTTCCATGCGGTGATCACCTTGTCATCCAGTCCCGGCGGTATGCGCTGCACTCTGGCCTTGTAGAGCTGGGGTTTGACACGCGATGCCGTCTCCGACAATTCATCCGTCGTCAGATTCAGCTGTCTGGCGACATCTTCGATAGGCCGCAAGCGATTGGGAATGTTCTTATGCTCCCAATTGCCTCCTGCCGTGATGTCGTAAAGCGCACAGAAACGGCGAGCGTCTTCGTCGTTCTTGAGCACCGACTGGACTTCATCAGGTGTCCAGACGAAGAATTTTCCTTCCACTCCCTCGGAGTCGGCGTCCGTCGAAGAATAGATGCCGCCTTCCGGCCCGGTCATCTCCCGTCCGATGTAGTCAAGGATTTCGGTGGCCACCTCTCGATAGTGCGGCTTCGTCGTGACTTGATAGGCTTCGACATAGACACGAGCCAGCAGGGCATTGTCGTAGAGCATTTTTTCGAAGTGAGGAACCAGCCACCGCGCGTCGGTGGAGTAGCGCGCGAAGCCACCGCCGATGTGGTCATAGATTCCGCCTGCGGCCATCATGTCGAGGGTCTTGGTGACCATTGTGAGCGTGCGGGAATCACCCGACCGTCGGTGACTTCGAAGCAAAAACGACAGTCCCATGGCCGGAGGGAATTTCGGTGCTGATCCGAACCCGCCATGGGTTTCGTCAAACTCTTCCTGAAACTGGGCCACGGCTTCAAGAAGCACCGATTCGCTGATGGAAATCGGGGATGAGGTCCGTCTGGTTGCCTGGAGTTGATGGGTGATCTCTTTAGCCTGGGCTTGGACCTCCGATGAACGCGTGTCCCAATAGTCAGCGATCTTGTTGAGCAGCGAGCCGAAGCCAGGTCGTCCCCATCGGTCTTCCGGTGGGAAGTACGTTCCGGCGAAAAAGGGCTCTTGATCCGGCGTCAGAAACACCGTCATCGGCCAGCCTCCCTGCCCATGATTCATGGAGACGGTGGCGGCCATATAGATGTCGTCGAGATCAGGCCGTTCCTCACGATCGACCTTGATGCAGACAAACGATCGGTTCATGAGCTCGGCAATGGCCTCGTTCTCGAACGATTCCCGCTCCATGACATGGCACCAATGGCAGGCCGAATAACCGATCGAGAGCAAGATGGGGCGATTCTGTTCCTTGGCTATCTGCAGCGCTTCTGGGCCCCAGGGATACCAGTCGACGGGGTTGTAGGCATGTTGGAGCAGATAGGGGCTTGTTTCGTGGATGAGGCGATTCGGATTTCGTTTTTCTGAAGTAGTAGGTGATGACATTCGACCACCCTAGCATCGGGACGAGAAGAGCGTCAACGGAGGAGCAGAGTGTAAAGCAACGAAACAATCCCCGCTCATCTGCTAGCCCTGAGCAGGTGCGAAGCACCGTGTCGAAGGCAGCCAGTGAGCATGGAGCCTGCTGGCTGACGGTTACGGATGAACGCGCTGACCCTGGTCGTCAATAGTGGACGCCATGAATTGCAGCCTCATGCCGCCGGCTGTTGACGGACCCATTGCTGGGCAAATAAGGCAGTCTACATGGGTCACTTTCGGATGGCGGCTCCCTTGACAGAGATCGTGTCAGCGTATATCATGACGTATATACATTGCCAACTCGAAAGAGGCTTGCGATGGCCACCCGAAAGAAAACGAAACTCTTCATGAGTGGTAACAGCCAGGCTGTCCGGATTCCACGAGAATTTCAGCTGGAGGGTGACGAAGTTGAAATTCATCGGCGAGGCAACGCACTCGTTATTCGTCCGAAGAAGCAAACGTGGCAGCTGCTTCTCGATAGCCTTGCGTTGTTTACCGACGACTTCATGGAAGCGGGTAGGCAACAACCGCCGGTCCAGAAACGAAAGCCTTCTTTTACATGAAGGTGATGCTGGATACCAACATCTGCATCTACATCATCAAACAACAACCTCCCAGCGTCATCGAACGCTTTCTCTCTCATCAAGTCGGAGATATCGGCATTTCCAGTATCACGGTTGCTGAACTGGCCTACGGCGTCAGCAAGAGTCGGCATGCGGCCAAGAATCGTCACGCCCTTGAGCAGTTTCTTGTTCCCCTTGAGGTCGCCGCGTTTGATCAAGTAGTAGCCTGGACCTATGGCCGCGTACGGGAGCAACTCGAGGCAAGAGGTACTCCTATCGGCTCGATGGATATGCTCATCGCCGCTCATGCACTGAGTCTTGGAGTTCGGCTCGTCAGTAATAATCTCAGAGAGTTCCGACGCGTTCCAGGGCTACGATTGGGAAACTGGCTCTAAGCCAACTGCAACACTGAAGGCGCCATTTCTGGGACTGATCGCTCCATATGCGTCATAGTTTCCGTGCATCTCGGATGAGATAGGTTCTGGTGGCTGTGCCGTTGCGCAAGGTGCGGGGCCTTCAGTCGATAGGTATCTTTTGATATACACAGGGTTCGGTCTGCGTTTACACCCGTCCCTCACGCGACGTAAGGGTAGGCTTACACATCCTGACTCTTTGATCTACTTTGTGATCCTTGCTGCGCATCGTGCGCGACCTCAGTCGCTCCTTGCCGTGATTATGGGTTGTGATAGGCTGGAGACAATGTGAGTTCCCTATGACAGAGATCGGCCCCTATTCCAATTACCGATTGACGGTTCGCCTCGAACTAGCCAACGCGCCTGGCATCTTTGCCAAAGTGGCAGCGCTGTTGGCAGAAGAACAGGCGAATCTTGGAGCCGTCGATCTTGTTTCCGCCACGAAAACCCGCATGGTTCGCGACATCACGTTTGATGCGCAGAGTGAAGAGCATGGTGAAAAGGTTGTGGCTCGTCTCGGCGAATTACCCGACGTCACGGTGGTTTCCGCTTCGGATCGCATTTTTCTGCTACATCTTGGGGGAAAGATACGAGTCGGCAGCAAGTTCCCAATCAGCACCAGAAATGTCCTGTCGATGGTCTATACCCCGGGTGTCGGTCGTGTCTCACAAGCGATCGCTAAAGACAAATCCAAGGTCTATTCCTTTACGAGTAAGAGCAACAGTGTCGCGGTCGTGTCAGACGGATCTGCTGTATTGGGGTTGGGTAATCTTGGCCCTGAGGCGGCGCTTCCCGTCTTGGAGGGCAAGGTGATGCTCTTCAAGGAATTAGCCGGAGTCGATGCTTGGCCCATCTGCGTGAACAGCCAGGACCCGGATGAGATTGTGCGGATCGTTCAAGGGATCGCGCCAGGGTTCGGCGGGATCAACCTGGAGGACATCAGCGCGCCACGCTGTTTCGAGGTTGAGCAGAAATTGAAACAAACGCTCGATATTCCAGTGATGCATGACGATCAGCACGGCACGGCAGTGGTCCTGCTCGCGGCGTTGACTAATGCGCTCAGGGTCACGGGGAAGCAACTAGACCAAATTCGGATCGTAGTGAATGGGCTCGGCGCAGCAGGTACAGCCTGTTGTCGTATCTTGCTTGCGGCTGGGGCCTCCCATTTGCTGGGATGCGACAAGGAAGGGATCATCCTCTATGGAGAGGCTGAAGAACTCCGGGCTTGTCGAACTGATCTACGTGCCTGTTTGACTCGTGACCGGCCGCGGGGCACGCTGCGTGACGCGTTGAAAGGGGCCGATGTCTTTATCGGGCTTTCAGTCGGCAATATGCTCACGGCCGATGATCTTGATTTGATGGTGCCGGATCGAATTGTGTTTGCCTTGGCCAATCCAGATCCAGAAGTTCCACCGGAGCTTGGGCTCTCCCACGCTGCGATTTTTGCGACCGGACGATCGGATTATCCCAACCAGATCAACAATGCCCTGGCATTTCCCGGAATATTCCGCGGCGCGCTTGATGTTCAAGCCAGCGAAATCAACGAGGCCATGAAGTTGGCCGCAGCCCAGGCCATCGCCCATGTGATCCCAGAGGGGACATTGAGCGAAGACTACATCATTCCCAGTATCTTCGACAAAGAGGTTGTCCCTCGTGTGGCGCGGGCTGTTGCGACTGCAGCGCGTACGGCCGGGGTCGCCAGAAGACGCGCTAAACCGGACGATCCTGCCGAATTTGTGTAACTCTTCCGTCGTGAACTTGTCTGTCAGCCATTGCTCTTTGTAGCCTTCAGACCGGCCAGGCGGCTGTGGTAGAATGGACCCTTCAAGGAGCCAGAGCGCCCCAATGCCGTTTTCGACCGCAAAATTTCTGAAATTTCGGAGTGGGATGCAAAAACGCATCGGCTCTCTCCGCACAAAAACGGAAGACAGTCTGGACTGTGCCGTGGAAACCATGATGGAAGAACGGGTAGATGGATTTTTCCAGGTCGAACATGGGCTGGAAGAAATCATCAAGTCGCTGATCGAAATCGAGGAAGAATTGGAGGTCGTCCGTGATCTGAGCGGTGCGATGCGGCTCGAATCTCGGCTGGAGTTCGTCGAGGACCGTTGGGATGAGTTCGACAGTGAGATTCGCGAACGTCCACGCCGCCGTCGCAAACGGGTCAGTCTTGCGGATATGCTCAAAGCCGCCAGCGGAAGCGGAGCCCTTTCAGAAAATCCGAGCTCGGTGAATAATGCGTTGGATGCCTATGCCATCATGGGAGTGGAGTTCGGCAGTTCTCTCGCCGATGTCACCGCAGCCTTCCGAACCAAGGCCAAGCAGCTCCATCCCGATGCCAACAACGGTGATCGGAGCTCGGAGCCTGAACTCCGCCGCATGTTGGAGGCCTACCAATTCCTCAAAGAGTATCTGAGTCTGAGCAACACCGAACCGATGCGGCCTCCAGATCGGCCCTACACCCCTTCTGAGTGACAATTCTGTGAAAAATTCCACCACGCCTCGCTACATCACCAGCACGTCCGAACTCGGCGAGTTGTGCGAACAACTTCGAGATTGTCAGCGTCTAGCCTTGGATACAGAATTTGTAGGTGAAGACAGTTTCGTGCCGAGACTGGAACTTATTCAAGTCGCGACGGAACAGACGGCAGCCGTCATCGATTTTCCTGCGGTCCAATCGAACGGAGTGGTGGAGGCATTCTGGGAGATTGTGTGTGATCCGGCTGTTGAAAAGGTGGTTCATGCGGGGCGGCAAGACCTCGATCTCTTTGCAGTCCATGCAGGGCAAATCCCCAAGCCATTCTTTGATACCCAGATTGCCGCGGCGATGGTCGGATTCGGCCATCAAGTCGCCTACGCCAATCTTGTCCAGAAGGTCCATGGGAAGCGGTTGGACAAGGCGCATACCTTTACTAATTGGAGCGCACGTCCGCTGTCTCATGAGCAACTGGCCTATGCACTGGAGGATGTGACGTTTCTGTTAACGATTCATGATCACTTACACAGCCGGTTGTCGAAGCTCGGCAGGCTGCAATGGGCATACGAAGAGTTCTCTCGCCTGGAGACTGTGGTCGGTGAAACTCGGCGTGAGCCGCAAGAGCGCTATCAGCGCATACGCGGATGGGATCAGCTCAAGCCCAAATCGGCCGCGGTCCTTCGTGAACTCGCAGCGTGGCGGGAAGGGGAGGCGAAACGGCGAAACGTCCCTCGCAATCGGGTCGTTCGGGATGAAGTCCTGCTGCAGCTGGCGCGACATCCGCCACGACAGTTGGATGAGTTACGCAACGTGCGCGGGCTCCATAGCTCGGAAGCGGATCGCAACGGAGATGTTCTGTTAGCGACCATTCAAACGGCGCTTGCGCTTCCTTCTTCATCCTGGCCTGTGCTCTCGAAAGCGCGTAAACCGGAACCGGAGTCGACCGGGCTGGTCGAACTGTTGCAAGCGATCGTCAAGGCCTGCGCAAACCAAGCGGAGATCGCGCCTACCCTTCTGGCAACCACCGCAGATCTGCAGGCATTAGTTGAGGCCAAGACCGATCATTCAACTCTGGACCTCCCCCTCCTCAAGGGTTGGCGCCGGGTACTGGTTGGAGAGGTCCTACTCGACGCATTGGAAGGAAGACTCACCGTCACCATCGACCCGGACAAGCGGGCGATCCGGTGGTCGTCCTCAACGCACACACCCAGCTCTTAAGCCAGTGGAGAATCCCGCTGGCGGCCTCCGCTACAGGAGTGTCTTGATCGAATCCGCGGGCCTCGCTAGGATCGCGCGATCGCCCTTCTCGACGATCGGTCGTTGAATAAGGTCTGGATGTTTCACCATCAGGTCGAGGAGTTCATCGTCAGAGAGCTGTTTCTTGCCCAAGCCAAGTTCTTGGTAAATCTCTTCCTTGGTTCGGAGTACATCCCTGGGAGCCAGGCCGGCCTTCTTGAGGAGGGTTTTTAGCTGAGATTTGGTAAAGGGACGTTCGTAGTAGTTGATTGCGGTGTACGGTTTGCCACTGTCTTTGAGGGCCTGCACCGCCTGTCGGCACGTGGTGCAGGTCGGCTTCTGATAGATGGTAATGTCGGCCATGATGACTCCTTGTATGAAAGAACGTGTCTTGACGATTTTTTTCAGTCTATGGTTAGATCACGAACAGTAACCGTTACGCTATGGGATTGTCCATGCCCTGGGTCGGAACCAGCTCAGCCGGTCAGTTTGCCTGCACAACGACCGTGCAACGAACACTGAAGGACCTTCGGATCAAGCGCAAGGGGCAGCCGGTCTTCGTGCTCGGCCATGTACTGGCGCGCAAAGGACAGGAAGCCGCCTTTGAAGCCTTTAATGACCGCCTTGCCGTCGTGAAGTTTGGAGACGGCGCGTTGGTGGGATATGATCCTCGTGAGCTTCTGCTGCCGACCGAAATCGATGAGCATGATGTTCCCTACTTCGAAATTCGACCTTGCCGATCTTGTGCCGTGCTGTTTCCCTTGACGATAGAGGAAAGCGATTCCGATCAGGAACCCGATCAATGCTCGGACTGTATGGCCTGATCGAGGGAGCCGCTGAGCTCAATCGACAAACGGAGCGATCTCTAAAGCCTTCCGCAAGAGGCAATCGCCTGCAAATCCCTGCAATACCATCGGGAGCATGGCGGCATCGATGGCTCGAACCGTCAGTATATGGAAGCCGTCCGAAGCCTTCCGTCCTTCCAGCTTCAGAGCGTGGCAGATTTCCAGTTTTTTCCAGATCAAGTTGGAGAGTATCGGTTCAGATGCCAGCAGTCTCAGGTCCGCGACGGAATCACCGATGGAAACCTTGGCGGACACTCGTGCGCTATCTTGTGGATTTTCACTGACGACCGCGAATGCAGTTACGTCGTCTGCCCAGACGCAAGAATACCCTCTGATGACCAGTTCCAGAACGAACAGGCAGCCCATGATGATGCCAGCTATGCGTAGCATCCACGCCTCTCGTTCCTTATCCAATCACCGAGCACATACCTCGCACCGCTATTGTGTTCAGTATGCCAACCCCCATTTTCCATTGCAAGAATGGCACGGAGCTATGGTAGGGTACCCGTAGCTCAAAATTTCCTGTGTGAGGGTGCATCATGCCGCATGATTTCATGCCGGGATTAGCCGGTGTTCCAGCTGCTACGTCCTCGATTAGTGATGTCGATGGTCAACGTGGGATTCTTGAGTATCGCGGGATTCGGGTCGAGACCCTGTGCGCTGACTCCTCTTATCTGGAAACTGCATATTTGCTTCTCTTCGGGCACCTTCCCTCGGCGACCAAGTTTCAAGAATGGAGCAGGGATGTCACCCACCATCGACGCATTAAGTTCAGCATCGTCGACTTGCTGAAATGCTTACCCGAGCAGGGGCACCCGATGGACGCCCTCCAGGCGGCGGTGGCGGCACTCGGGATGTTTTATCCGGGCCGCAATGTGAAAGACGTCGAGAATAACTATTGGAGCGCCGTGCGGCTTGTGGCCAAGTTGCCGACGATCGTGGCAGCCTGGGCCAGGCTGCGGCATGGTGATGATCCTATTCCTCCGCGTGATGACCTCGGCTTCAGCGAGAACTTTTTGTATATGCTTACGGAGTCCGTGGCTCCGGCATTGTGGGCGGATATTTTCGACGACTGCCTGATCCTTCATGCCGAACATACGATGAATGCGTCGACGTTCACCGGATTGGTGACGGCATCGACGTTGGCGGATCCCTACACTGTTGTTGCGTCCTCGATCGGGGCGTTGAAGGGGCCGCTGCACGGAGGGGCGAACGAGGAAGTCGTGGTGATGTTGAGAGAGATCGGCACCGCGGAGAAGGCGAGGGCGTACGTCGCGCGCGCGATGGAGAATAAGAAAAAGCTGATGGGGTTCGGTCATCGTGTCTATAAAGTGAAGGACCCTCGTGCAACAGTTCTTCAGGAACTATGTCGACGGTTGTTTCGCGAATTCGGGAGTTCTCCTTTGTATGAAGTGGCGCTGGAAGTGGAAGCCGCAGCGGGAGAATCCCTGAACAGCAAGGGGATTTATCCCAACGTGGATTTCTACTCAGGCATCATCTACGACAAGATGGGTATCGACATCGACCTCTTCACACCGCTCTTTGCGATGTCCAGAGTTTCGGGATGGCTGGCCCATTGGCTGGAGCAGTTAGGAGAAAATAAGCTATTTCGCCCTGATCAAATCTATTCCGGCGAGCACAATCGACCGTATGTGCCTATCGACCAGCGATAACCCCCGTATTTACAGGGCTGTTTGGGCCCTTGACTTCTTCTGAGCCAGATTTATCTTCCTGCCAGGCAGTTGAATCGGCGCAGCGCCAGCAGAGATAAGTGGACAATCACATCCGAAAGGTAAGAAGGAGGTTGCTATGTCGCTGGTACGATGGGATCCGTTTCGGGAATTGGAAGAAGTCTCAGATCGGTTGAATCGCATGTTTGCTCGTCCGGCCACGAGAACGACAAGTGGGAAAGAAACTATGATTGTGGCGGACTGGACACCTTCGGTCGATATTAGTGAAACTGAAGGGGAGTATCAGATTAAGGCTGAGATTCCCGATGTGAAGAAGGAGGATGTGAAAGTCACCCTCGAAGATGGGGTGCTCACGATTCAAGGTGAACGGAAACATGAGAAGGAAGAGAAGGGGAAGAAGTACCATCGGATCGAACGGTCGTACGGGAGTTTCGTTCGAACCTTCTCCTTGCCCGATGTGATCGACGAGGAAAAGGTGAAGGCTGAGTTCAAGGATGGGGTGCTCAACCTCCATCTGCCGAAGTCGGAGAAGGCGAAACCGAAAGCCATCGATGTGAAGGTGGTGTAAGTCTTTCCAAGGGTAGCGTGAGTGGTATAAAGGCCCACCTCCCAGGCGGGCCTTTATGTTTTTATAGGCAGCAGACTAAACCATCGTCCCATCGTGGGTTTGGAATCAGATCCCAAGATAGGTGAGACCTTCTTAGCGCGATGCAACGGCCTGGGATTCTTGGGCTGCCAGGCTCTTGCTGCGATTATTGGAAATGGTGCGGTCGATAATGGCGCCGCAGTTGATACATTTCCAGGCATAGAAGACGAGAAAGAAATCTGAGAACCGCTCTAACAGCATCATTCCCCTACACTTCGGACAGTCCATTGAATCCTCCCTGGGTGAGTACGTACACAGCTGATGACGAATTCAAGCAAGAGCTGCGCCAAATGGGTCTCGTTCGGTATTCCAAGGAATTGAGGATTACGTCGTTACGTGGAGGAGAATAATTTCACAAAATTGACGATGCACAAGCGTACAACGCGTCAAGGTTTTATCGGTGTGAGAGCGAAAGAATGTTGGATCAGCTGCCTTTCCTGTCATATTCCAGAACAAGAGATGTGAGGCTAAACCGTCATCGCTGCGTAGTCAGTTTGACGAATGAGTCGCTAAGAGTAGGTCCAGGTGAAGTGTCATCGCGGCATGCTCTTGTGAAATTTGACGGGCTGAGTTTATTATGACGCCCGCAAACATTGAGAACCCCTTACATATGGAGCGCCGCGCATGAGAACGAATCAAGGGAACTTGTCCGGATCAACCCGAATCGAACGAGACACGATGGGAGAACTGGCTGTTCCCGCCGAGGCCTACTATGGTGTGCAAACAGCCCGTGCCATCGAAAACTTTCCGATCAGTCCGCTGCGCATGCCCCGATCGGTCATTCGCGCCATGGGTTTGATCAAACGAGCAGCGGCGGCTGTGAATCAGTCCCTTGGTTTGTTGGACAAGAAGTCAGCAGGGGCCATCAAGCAGGCGGCGACTGAAGTCGTCGAAGGAAAGCTGGATGCAGAGTTTCCGGTAGATATCTTTCAGACCGGCTCCGGCACGTCCACCAATATGAACACGAACGAGGTCATTTCCAATCGAGCGACCGAGTTGCTCGGCGGCGCGCGGGGCAGCAAGCTGGTGCATCCCAACGACCATGTGAACCTTGGCCAATCGAGCAACGATGTCATTCCAACGGCCATCCATATCGCCGCATCGGAAGCGATGCAACAGCAGCTCTTGCCGGCGCTGACCCGCTTGCAGAAGGCTCTAAAGGGGAAAGCAAAAGAATTTGATCGGGTCGTGAAAATCGGTCGGACCCATTTGCAAGACGCCACGCCGGTGAGGCTCGGGCAGGAATTCGGTGGGTATGCCAGGCAGATCGAGCTGGGTATTCAGAGGGTGAAGCAAGCTCAGGAGGCCTTGAGTGAGGTGGCGTTGGGTGGAACGGCTGTGGGCACGGGGTTGAATTGCCACCCAAAGTTTTCGGCGAAGGTCATGGCCATTATTTCCAAGGAGACCGGATGCTCGTTCAAGGAGGCGAAGAATCACTTCGAAGCCCAGTCGGCACAGGATTCACTCGTCGAAGCGAGTGGCCACTTGCGGACTCTGGCCGTGAGCCTGATGAAGATCGCCAACGACATTCGTTGGCTCGGGTCCGGGCCACGGTGTGGGCTCGGGGAAATCAATCTGCCCGAGACGCAACCAGGGTCCTCGATCATGCCCGGGAAGGTCAATCCCGTGATTGCGGAGTCCGTGACCATGGTCTGTGCCCAGGTGATTGGGAACGATGTGACCATCACAGTCGGTGGCCAGGCAGCGAATTTTGAACTGATTGTGATGATGCCGGTGATGGCCTATAACCTGCTCCAGTCTATCGAGCTGCTGGCGACGGCCTCGAATAACTTCGCCGCGAAGTGTATTGAAGGCATCAAGGCAAACGAGGAACGCTGTAAGAGCCTCATCGAAGAAAGTTTGGCCATGTGTACGGCCTTGGCGCCTGAGATCGGGTACGAAGCAGCGGCGAAGCTGGCCAAGGAGGCTTACAAATCCGGTAAAACGGTCCGTCAGATTGCGAAAGATCAGAAGGTATTACCGGAAAAGCGACTTGCCGCACTGCTTGATCCATGGCGCATGACTGAGCCAGGCGGACCGGTGGGGAGTGCAGGAGGGTAGTCGTTTGGCGATTCTCTGTTGCATCAGCACCGTTGAATTGTATACTGGTGGATGATGAGCTCAGAAGATCGTAAGCACTCCCTCGCGATTGGTGTTGTGGCCTTCCTGGTTTCTGGTGTGCTCTATGGGTGTGCTACGACCGGCCGCCAGTCGGCCCATGACGGGCCGAACCTGATTCCTACCATGGGGACACGAGGCGCACAGTGTTGCGCGATGGCAAAGGCGGTTCCGAGGCAAAAGGCCTTGGCAAAGACGGCCGTGAGATTTGTCGGCAAGTCCAGAGTGGTCATTGATGGTCGATACTATAATCCAGACTGTTCCGGTTTTGTTCGTGGAGTCTATGCCTCACAGCGTATGGATCTCTTTGGTGGACTCGGGGAACTGAATGAGGGCAATGGCGTCGGGCGTATCTATACCCATGTCGTGGAACATGGGAAGATCCATTATGGTCCGACCGTCCATCCTGGTGACTTGGTGTTTTTTCACAATACCTGGGATTTTAACCGAGACGGCCTGCCGAATGATCCGCTGACACACGTCGGTGTCGTGGAGAAGGTAGAGCCTGATGGAACCGTGCTCTTCGTCAGTTCGCTTTCAAGGGGAATTAAACGCTATCGAATGAATCTCCAGCACCCTGAAGTGTATAAGGCTCTCGATGGCCGAGTTCTGAACAATTTCTTGCGGCGTAAACAGTCGGGCGATGTTCCGGGAACCCGCTATCTGGCGGGGCAATTGTTTGCAGCATTTGGCACGCTGACTCGTTAACTTTCGCTACGTTTGTGCTATGACTTCCTGGATATAGTCAATCCCATCTATCAGCAACGATAACCCTTCACGACATACTCAGAGAACGCGGACGACTGACGCGTTCGGAAAGACCGGGTTTTGGAATCCATGACGACTGTAACGACTCAGGCCTCATCACAGGTGGCGGACCCCAAGATCCCACTCACGATTGCCAAGGAGCTTGGTGTCGGTGTTCACCAGGTTTCAGCCGCGGTGGCGCTCCTCGATGAAGGGGCGACGGTTCCATTTATCGCACGCTATCGGAAAGAAGCGACCGGAAACCTGGACGATACCCAACTGCGTTCATTGGAAGAGCGTCTCTCCTATCTGCGTGAGCTGGAAGAACGGCGTGCCGCTGTCCTGGCTTCGATCGAAGAACAGGGGAAGCTCACGGATGCCTTGCGGACGAGCATCGAAGCGGCGACCACGAAGCAAGCCGTGGAAGATCTCTATTTGCCGTTTAAGCCCAAACGCCGTACCCGTGCGACCATCGCGCGCGAAGCAGGGTTGGAACCGTTAGCGGATAGTCTTTTGGCCGATCCACTGCTGCATCCCGAGCAAGAAGCTCTCAAGTATATTCTGGTGGTGCCGGCTGCGGAGGGGGTGGAGGCGATCAACGTCCCCGATGCCAAAACAGCACTGGAAGGGGCGAGGGATATACTCACCGAGCGGTTTTCAGAAACCGCTGAGCTATTGGCTGCGTTGCGGACGAGACTCTGGGATCAAGGGGTCTTAACTTCAACGGTGATGAAGGACAAGGAAACGGCGGAGGCCGAGAAGTTCCGCGACTACTATGCGTATGCGGAACTGATTAAGACCATCCCATCGCATCGAGCCCTCGCGCTGTTTCGTGGTCGAGCTCTTGGGGTGTTGAAGCTGGAGTTGGGTTTGGGGGAGGTGCTCGATGCGGTCGTTCCTCATCCATGCGTGTCGATGGTTGCGGCTCATGCAGGAATTGAGGATCGCGGGCGACCCGCAGACAGATGGCTCGTCGGCGTCTGCGACTGGGCGTGGCGCGTGAAAATGCATCTCCAGCTCAGCACGGAATTGCTGGTGCAGTTGCGTCAAGCAGCCGAGGCTGAGGCGATTCGGATCTTTGCCCGTAATCTGCATGAGCTGTTGTTGGCGGCGCCGGCAGGGCCGAAGTCCATTCTCGGCCTGGATCCTGGGATCCGGACCGGCTGTAAGGTGGCGGTGGTGGATGCGACCGGGAAGTTGCTGGAGACAGCGACGATCTATCCGCATCAGCCTCAGAACGACTGGCAGGGTTCGTTGGAGACGCTTGTGCGACTTGTCATCCAACATGGTGTGCAATTGATTTCAATCGGCAACGGGACGGCGAGCCGTGAAACCGACAAGTTGGCAGGCGAGGTAATCAAATTGGTCGCAGCGAAAAAGCCTGATCATCCGGTATCGAAAATCGTGGTAAGTGAAGCAGGGGCGTCGGTGTATTCGGCTTCGGCCTTTGCTGCGAAGGAGTTTCCTGAGCTGGATGTCAGTTTACGCGGTGCCGTGTCTATCGCCCGCCGCCTGCAGGATCCACTGGCTGAGCTGGTCAAGGTTGAACCGAAGGCGATCGGAGTGGGCCAATATCAGCATGACGTCGATCAGCGGGCCTTGGCGCGGTCGCTCGACGCCACGCTTGAAGATTGTGTGAATGCCGTCGGAGTGAATGTGAATACGGCCTCGGCACCGCTGTTGGAGCGAGTGTCTGGTCTGAACAAGGCACTGGCGAAGAATATCGTAGACTATCGGGACACCAACGGCCCGTTCTTCAATCGGGGAGCGATCCGGAAGGTTCCGCGGCTGGGTGAGAAAACATTCGAGCAGGCGGCCGGTTTTCTGAGAATTCCCGATGGCGATAATCCCTTAGATCGTTCCGCGGTTCACCCTGAGGCCTATCCGGTCGTCGAACGGATTCTGACACGCTTAGGAACAGGGATTACCGAAGTGATGCGCCAACCGGCCGTTCTGAAGGGGTTGTCGCCAGAGGATTTTATCGATGAGCAGTTTGGATTACCCACGGTACGCGATATTTTTGCCGAGCTGGAAAAACCAGGCCGTGACCCGCGTCCTGAATTCAAGACGGCGACGTTTCGAGAAGGGGTCGAGACTCTGAGCGATTTACAGCCCGGTATGGTTTTGGAAGGAGTGGTGACGAATGTGGCCGCGTTCGGCGCGTTCGTCGATATCGGGGTGCATCAGGACGGGCTGGTGCATGTGTCAGCGCTAGCCAATAGATATATTAAAGATCCACACGAGGTGGTGAAGCCTGGTCAAGTGGTGAAGGTGAAGGTGATCGATGTCGATCTGAAGCGCCAGCGGATTGCTTTGACGATGAGGCTTGAGGATGCGGCGAGCCGCCCCGCTGGATCGCCCAAAGCTGACAATACCGCAACTCGTGATCAGCGTGGTAGAGGGCCATCGGCATCGAGCCAGAGTGCGCGGCCGCCTCAGCCGGCCAACGCCATGGCGCTCGCCTTAGCCAAGGCGAGACAGAAGTCATAGCGAAGACCATCTGGAGGGATGGATGGAGTGAGCACGGATGGGCTTGCTCGATGACGAGACTCGTCATTACACCGGCCATTGCTCTTCGTTCCATGCCATTTCCCAGAACATCCACTCGTATCGTGAGCTGATGATGAACGACTCCTCCATCCGACGAAGTTCGTCCTTGCCGGCGGTCTTGGCCCACTGATCGACTTTCTTCCGCATCCAAATTTGGACCTCTGCAAATTCTGGCGAGGCATAGAGCATGAGCCAATCTCGATACGGATGCGATTTGGCGGGGTGCCCTTTCCGTAACAAGTGTTGTCCTACCACACAGTAGATCCAGGCGCAGGGGAGGGCTACCACCGTCACTTCCACGGCTGTACCCGAAGCAGCGACGGTCAACATATGGCGCGTATAGGCGTAATTTGTCGGAGCCATGGGGACCGAACTCATCTGTTTGGGCGTCAGATTCCATCGCTGGCCGTAGTTCTCATGCAGACTTCGCTCGACCGTGATGGTTTCTTCGGCGAGCTTCGCGAAACGCAGCGCACTGTCTGAGTCTGGAGCTCTGAGGATACCGGAGGCGAAGACACGGGCGAGGTCGCCGAGAAACCTCGCATCTTGCAGGATATAGTACTTGAATTTTTGCTCAGGTAGCGTGCCGTCGCCGAGTGCAACGACAAAGGGATGGCTGAGTTGGGCCTCCCAGATTGAAACCGTCAGCTTCCTCAGATGGTTCGAAAACGACATGGGGTTCCTCCAAAGGCTCGAAAGCCTCTCCACTACTGCCACCTTTGTGAGAATTGCAGTAGAGGCTCTCTGTGCACGGTTATCACCCTGGAACAGTTGCCGACCAGCGGGGCACTCTCATAAGTACGGGATCCAGGGTCTCGGCAGTCGGTTCATGCCGTCCAGCGCTGCCACTTTGTAACATTCGGCGAGGGTCGGATAGTTGAAGACCGTGTCGATGAAATAATCAATCTTACCGTGAAACGCCATGACCGCTTGGCCGATGTGGATCAATTCTGTCGCACCCTCTCCGATCGCATGGACTCCCAGGAGATGTCTGGTATGTCGATGAAACAGGATCTTGAGCATGCCGCTTTCATCGCCGATCAGTTGTCCTCTGGCGATCTCCTTATAGCGTGCGCGGCCGACTGCATAGGGAATTTGGGTGTGTTGCAATTCTTCCTCGTTTCGTCCAACCATCGAGATTTCTGGGATCGCATAGATCCCGTAGGGGAGCAGCAAGGTATCGGTCCGATCCGAATGGCCGAATGCATGGCTCGCGGCATGGCGTCCCTGCTGCATCGAAGTTGAGGCCAACGCCGGAAATCCGATGATGTCCCCGGCCGCATAGATATGTGGAATCGCGGTTTGGAGATGTTCGTTGACGGCCAACCGTCCACGGGTATCGGGCTGTAGCCCAATGCCTGCCAGGTTGAGTATGCGGCTGGCTCCGACACGCCCAACTGCATACATGAGGGTGGATGCTCGAAGCGGCCGGTTGTTCCGCAACGAGACCTGGATGGATTTGTCCCAGTTGCGCTTGATCGCAAGAACTTCTTCATCGTGGTACAGCGTGACGCCGAGCTCCTTCATTTGTCGTTGGAGCGCATCGATGATCTCTGCATCGACAAACTCCAGAAGCCGCGGTCGCTTGTCGATGAGGGTGACGGGGATTCCCAATGCGGCGAGCATGGACGCATACTCAGTTCCAATGACCCCACCTCCGACGATGACGATCGATTTGGGAATTCGTTTCAAGGTCAGGAGTCCATCGGTATCGATGATGGCCTGGTTGTCGAAGGGAACGTGGGACGGTCGAGCGGGTTCTGTCCCGACAGCGATGACGATGAAGTCAGCCGTCAGTTCAAGGGCGCCACGGACCGTCTGAATGTGGAGGCGATGGGGATCGAGAAAACTGGCCGTTCCAAAAAACATGTCGATCCGGTTACGGGCCATTTGATTCTGGACGGTCTGAATTTCATTTTTGATGACGTGGTTGGCGCGAAACGCGAGGTCTTCGATGGTAATGGTTTTTTTCAGCCGGTAGGTACCACCATAGATGCCACGCTGGCGAAATCCTGAGAGGTAGAGCACGGCTTCACGGAGGGATTTGCTGGGAATGGTGCCGGTGTTGATGCAGACACCACCAAGGACCATCTTGCGTTCAATGATCCCGACCTTCTTGCCGAGCTTGGCCGCCTGAACGGCCGCCTTCTGACCAGCCGGTCCTGTTCCAATGACGAGTAGATCGTAACGAGCCATCAGCGTTTGTGGAATGCCGAGGTGACGGGCGACTTGAGCACGTGAGAGTCGATCATCCCGTCACCTCAACTCCAAGTGTCCTAGTGCTTAGCTCTCCGTCACCAAACGCCGGGCGATCCGGAAGGCCTCTTCCATATCCGGCAACTGAGTAAGCTCAGGTGTGATTTGAAGATGGCGGATGGTGTTCATCTTATCGACGACCATCACGGCTCTCGTCAAAATGTGTGGACCTTCTAAGAAGAGGCCATGGCTCTTCCCAAAATCGCCGCCACGATAATCCGACAGGAACGTCACGTTGCCGATGCTGGCTTCCTTCGCGAAACGCTTCTGTGCAAAGGGCGTATCGACACTGACCGTGATAAGTTCCACCATCTTGTCAAGGCCCTTGTTCTTCTCACTGAGAAGATGGGTCTGCTGTTCACAGACCGGCGTATCCAGGGAAGGGACGATGTTGATGATGCGGACCTTTCCCGCCCCTTTCGTTTCCGCAATATTGACGACTGTCAAATCGTTCTGTACCACGTTGACGTCCCGTAGCCTATCTCCGATCTTTACCCCGTTTCCGCTCAGCGGCAGCGGGTCGCCCTTGAACAGGACGTTGTTTCCCTCTCCGGCAGTGACGGTTCCGTCGGCCACCGGCATGTTCTTGTACGAGAAGGCCTGTCCGGATGATCCTGTCATCGTCTGGCATCCTACGAGGCCAAGCGATAGGCACAGTGCCGTACCCAAAACCCAATATCTCGTCTGCATCGTCTGCTCCTTTCTGAAGATGATGAGCGGGAAGCCCGCTCGAACGATCCATTTCAGGGTGATGTGTGAATATACGTGATCAACGACCGGTTGACCAGCTCCGGCCGTTCCCATTGTGGCATATGGCCGGCATTGGGAATTCTGACGAATGTGGATCCACGGATGCGATGGTGAAGCTCTTCACCCACTCCGATGGGAAACACCCGGTCGGATTCACCCCAGATGATCATGGTCGGGCGTGTGATGCTTGCAAGGTGCGGAGCGAAATCCGTTTCCCAGGAGGGCAGAGCGTTTCTCATTGCCATGATGGGTTTGATGGCGCCAGGGCGCCGGCGGTTCAGATTTGACCGATCTACAACTGCCGGCGTAAGAAGTGTGTGATCGTGGACGATTTCTTTCAGGACTGAATCGGTGACCATTCCGCCGAACAGCCAATTACCGAACGAGACTAACCACCAGGGGGCACGCGTTTCCAACGCTTGCCGGAATGAACGGCTGGTGAGCTTCGCCATGACCTGAGACGGCAGTCCGCCGATGAGCACGAGTCTGTCGACACGAGTCGGATGGGATAACGCCATTCCAATGGCCAACCCGGCACCCATTGAATTGCCGACCAGTGTGGCGTGAGGAATCTGTAGCGCATCCATAAATCCCAGGCAGAAATCCAACATCTCATTCGGCAGGTAGTCAATATCGGGTTTATCGGACAATCCGGAACCGGGTAGGTCCAGCGTCACGGTCCGGAAATGTTGGGACAGCGCTTGTTGCTGGTGTTCCCACTGCCACATGGATCCACCGAAGCCATGGATTAAGATCACCGGTGGGCCGGTGCCGACATCAAGATAGGCAATCTGCTGATCGTGGACGAGCACTGTCTTGATCGGGATCCGTTCTGTCGGGGAAGGTGCTAGCGGTTCAAAATATGGCGGAATTGGTGGAGGTGCGGCGCAGGCGGTCATCAGCGATGATAAGAGCCACAAGACGAGCAGTACAAGATGCCCGCGTTTGGAGAGAGGGGCGGCAGACTCGACGTTAGAATTACTCAAGCTGGATGACCGTTTCGTCCGTCTTTACATTGTCTCCTTCGCTTGCGAGGATGGCAGAGACCTTCCCATCGATGGGCGCCGGCACCTGGCTTTCCATCTTCATCGCTTCGATGATCAACAGAGGATCTCCGGCCTTGACCTGATCGCCAACCGCAGCGAGGATCTTGACGACCCGACCGGGCATGGGTGGAGCAACGTCACCAGGTTTTGAAGGCCTTGGTCGTTTGGGTGTTGCGCCGGTTCCTGCGTGGGAAGCCTCAGGAACTCCGGCCAAGATTTCCCGAATCGGTTCGAGCGAGACCTCTTGAAGCCTGTCATTGACCCTGATGTAGTAGGGTTTGCGCCCATCGGTTTGGCGACCTGATCCCGAGACTTTCACGTGGTAGGTTTCGCCATGGACGGTGATATTGAACTCGACGGGAGCCAAATGAAGTTCGCCCGCGACCGCCGGGCCCTTGGCTAAGGTTGCTTCGAGCGGTTCGGGGACGAGATCGCCTTTCTCCCGCGCCTCGAAAAAATCTCGGGCAATCGCCGGGAACAGGATGAATGAGAGTCGATCCTCGATGCTGGTTGCCGAGGAAGGCAAATCTTTTGCGACCGTATCCAGTTCCGAGTCCAATTGGTCCGCCGGTCGAGTCTTGATCGGGTCTTCATCGCCAATGGCGCGTGCCATGATGTCTCGGGCGACCGGGCCGGGAGCTCTACCGTAGAGTCCAAGGAAGTAATTCTTCGTTTCGCTGGTAATGACCTTGTACCGTTCTCCCGTCAGCACATTGAGCGTCGCTTGGGTACCGACGATTTGGCTGGTCGGGGTAACCAGAGGCGGGTATCCCATGTCCTCTCTGACGCGGGGGACTTCTTCGAGGACTTCTCTCATCCGGTCCAGCGCGTTCTGTTCGGTCAACTGGGCTGCCAAGTTGGAGAGCATCCCACCGGGAATCTGCGAGGTCAGGATTTCCGCATCGACACCGGTGAAGTCGCTCTCGAATTGACGATACTTTCGACGGACCTCTCGGAAATGTTCAGTGATCGGCAGGAACGATGCGAGATCCAGCCCCGTGTCGTAGGGCGTGTTCTGCAGTGACGCCACCAACGTTTCAGTCGCCGGGTGGGAGGTTCCTCCGGCGAGCGGAGAGATGGACGTATCAAGCATATCGAGCCCTCCCAGGATGGCCATCAGCGACGACATGGAGGCCATGCCTGAGGTGTAGTGGGAATGCAGATGGATCGGCACGTCCACTGCGGCTTTCAAACGCCTGACGAGCTGGTATGCATCGAGCGGAGCCAGGAGGCCGGCCATATCCTTGATGCACAAGGTGTCGGTGCCGAGATCCTCAAGCTTTCTGGCTAGGTCGACGTAGCGATCGATATTGTGAACCGGACTGACGGTGTAACTGATGGCAGCCTCGGCATGTTTGCCGCAAGCTTTGACTTCCCGAACGGCTCGGTCGAGATTGCGGACGTCGTTGAGTGCGTCAAAAACTCTGAAGACGTCGATGCCGTTGGCGGCTGAGCGTTCAATGAATCGCTCGAGCACATCGTCGGCGTAGTGCCGATAGCCAACGAGGTTTTGCCCTCGCAGGAGCATCTGAAGTTTGGTGTTGGGCATGGCTGCGCGCAACGCGCGGAGCCGTTCCCAGGGATCTTCTTTCAGGAAGCGAAGGCAGGTGTCAAACGTGGCCCCACCCCAGACCTCCAGCGACCAATAGCCCACGGCATCCAGCTTTTGCGCGATGGGCAGCATATCTTCCGTCCGCATCCTGGTCGCCAACAGCGACTGATGGCCGTCTCGTAGCGCGACGTCGGTAATGCGGATAGGTTTGCCGGCTGCCGGTTCAATGGCCAATTCACCGAAGGATGGCCTGGGATGCTTGGATGTTTTGATCGCAGGGGCTGGGCGCCGGGTTTTTCTCGTGGGTCTTTTTATGGTCGGTCGTTTTTTTGCCATGGCAGATGGTGCATCCTTGTGAAAGTCGAAACGCGGATGGCCTGACTACAGCCCTTCATAGGCGGCGATGGCGGCCGATAGGGCCAGGACCAGGTCCTCCGGTTGATCGACTTCGTCGTAGTTAAAGAGTTCGGGATGTGTCTCGATATAGGAGGTATCGAATCGTCCTGCCATGAAGTCCGGTTCCTGCATGATGGCTTCCATGAAGGGGATCGTGGTTTTTATTCCACGAAGCACATACTCTTCAAGCGAGCGTCTCATGCGACTGACGGTTTCTTCCCAGGTGCGGCCTCGAACCGTCAATTTAGCCAAGAGGGCATCATAATAGGGGGGTACCGTGTAATCCCTATAGACGGCTCCGTCAATACGCACGCCGATTCCGCCGGGAGAGAGGTAGGCCGTCACTCTTCCGGTACAGGGCAGAAAATTGTTCTTCGGATCTTCCGCATTGATCCGACACTGAATGGCGTGGCCTTGCAGGATGACGTCCTTTTGCTGGATGCTCAGCGGCAGGCCCGCTGCGCTCTTAATTTGATTTCGTACGATATCGATAGCCGTGATCTGCTCTGTCACCGTATGCTCGACCTGGAGGCGAGGGTTCATCTCGATGAAGTAGAACTTGCCGTCTTGATCGAGCAGAAATTCCACGGTGCCAGCGTTGTCATAATTCACCGCGCGCGCGATGGCGATCGCGGCATTGCCCATTTCTTCTCGGAGCTCCTGTGTCAGCACCAACGAAGGAGCGATCTCGATCAGTTTCTGATGCCGTCGTTGGATAGAACAGTCTCGTTCCCCAAGATGGATGATCGTGCCATGCCGATCGCCCAGTAGTTGGAACTCAATGTGATGCGGTCGCTCGACATATTTTTCGATGAACACGCTGCCGTCGCCGAAAGCGGACTCGGCTTCTCGTGCGGCCACTTCCATGTTTTCGCGCAGCTCTTCGTCGCTGCGAACCACACGAAGTCCGCGTCCCCCTCCTCCTGCACTGGCTTTGATGATGACAGGGTACCCGACCTCTTTGGCGAAGGCCAAGGCCTGCTTGAACGTGCTTACTCCACCTTTGGTGCCCGGCACGATGGGCACGCCGATACGTTCGGCCAATTCGCGCGCTCGTACCTTGCTGCCCATCAGCGTGATTGCCTGAGGTGATGGGCCGATAAAGGTGATTCCGGACGATTGGCAAAGCTCGGCGAACTCCGCATTTTCCGAGAGAAATCCGTAGCCGGGATGGATGGCATCGGCTCCGATCTGGAGCGCGAGGTTGACAATCTGTTGTCCGTCGAGGAAGCCTTTGACCGGCCCGGGACCGACGACGTGCGCCTCGTCGGCTTTCTTGACATAGATTCCGGTTGAGTCCGCCTCTGAGTGGATCGCAGCCGTGGCGATGTTCAATTCCCGACAAGCGCGGATGATCCTCATGGCAATTTCACCACGATTGGCCACTAAGATCTTCTTGAACATGCTCCGAACCCTTGGGTTCCTGTGTGGATAGAGAGAGCGAATAGAGAAAAATGACCGCGTAAGCTAGCATAGGATCAGGAGGCCTGTCGAGGGAGAGCCTCTTCCAATATGAAATGAGTCTGAAGCCGGGTCGTATTTCCAACGAGAAATGAGTCTGAGCGGCGGCTGTGCTGAATCGGGCATGATGCCAGGCATGGTGATCGACATGGAAGAAGCACG
>JAOUHJ010000045.1 GCA_029865225.1 Nitrospira sp. | reverse complement strand
AAGAAGCGGCGGACACGTTCAGCCGGGCGCTCAAGTGCAACGAAGAAGATGCACGGGCCTATCACGGGATCGCCGAAATCTACGCGATCCGAGGCAAGCGCCAGAGCGCGATGGAAAACTATTCCAAAGCATTAAAGTACTATCGCGATCCGGAAAAACGAAATCAGATCATGAATCAGCTCTTTCAGGAAGGCCAGGTGGGGGATTGAGATATGGACCAATCGAGTAGGTCCTTTGCTCGCGGAGCCTCCACGATGAAGCGGTGGTCGCTCGACGCGCAGGCAGGCTCCACCCGATTAGTCCCATAGGGTCGGTGAGAGAAAAAGAACATGCGTGGTCAAAGACGACACCTCAAAAGCTTGTGAGTGAGGGCAAAATGGAACACCCACCGAGTTCGATGAGCTAGTGTGCGGGCTGAAACAAATAAGACCATGGCGAAGGCGAAACCACGGAAGAAAAAGCAGAAATCTCTGATCAATTCAGAGGAAATTCTTGCGCGAGCCCGCGCGGTTCGACAAACTCCAAAAGGGATTGAGCTGACGGATCGTCTCCTGCAGTCCTTGAAGAGAGAGCTGGATGGAATGACAACGGATGATCTCCGAGAGAAACAGGGGAGAAGTTTCTAGCCGTGAGCTATTGACGAGATACGCTTCACGAACGACGGGGAACGGAATTACAGTTCTCTGATCGCACCTTGGAGGACGGTGATTTGCGTGGTGGGATCGCCTGTCGCTTTCAGCTCGTTGCGCATCTGCTCTTTGAGGTAGGAGGAATACCCGACACGGTCGAGAAGGAGATCCAAGAATCGCTCGGCCGGTAGGAGGCTCTGCTCCTTGAGCTCCTCAATAGTGTCGTCACTCACCGGCACATAGGTACTGCCGATGTGGAAGACCACATTGTAGTGACGGCCAGTGGCGATCCGCTCAAATCGTAAGCCCTTCACAGATTCCTCCTCGGCAGGATGTTGAAAAAACCCGCCAGCTTCGTTCTCGCATCGCTCAACGCCTCAACATACTAAGAGGTATGCCTCGGCATCTTGCTCGCTGCGGCCTCGCTGGACAGTCTTTTTGAACATCCTGCAAGTGTTAATCGAAGAGGATTATTCTAGACGGGTTCCAGTCGTGAAGACAAGGGCAACTTCGGCGCTTGTTCGGTGGACAGTGCTCCTGATGGACATTTATGATCAGGATACCGTGGGCCTCAGGTTGTAGGGGATTTCTGACGTAATGACAGCACATGAACTTATAGAGGCCTGTAGCGTCAGCCTGGAAGCCGAACGAGTTCGTCTGACGGAATCGGGGCAGGAAACTCCTGTCTCGGCCTCACAGGGGCGACTGATTCAGACAGTTGGCGGGCTCCACCTGTATGAATTTGTTCTGCCTTCCAACGTTGTCCTCAGTGGAGATCTTCCCCTGTCCGTCGTTCCAGCCGATGAGGCGGAAACGACGGAAGGCATCGTACTCGACCAGACCGACAATCGCATCCTAGTTCAGCTTGTGGATAACCTTGGAAGCGAACTTCCCCCTGTCACGCTCGTGCCGGACCAAGCGGGTCTTCTCGGCACATCCGCCACCCGTCTGAGGGAGATGTTGGCAAAACCCGACCTGTTTCACTTTGGGCCCACCGAACGGCTGGCCTCGCTGCTGCAGAAGCAAGGCACCGACGCTCAAGCGGCACCTGCCGCGTCGTCGGTCTTCATGACCCTGTGGACGGACGACCGGTCCCAACGTCTTCAACAGCTCGCAACCCTTGCGACGGAACTCATTCGTGCCAACAAGCGCATCCTGTTTCTCAGCCCGAGCCATCACGAATGCGACGAGGCGGTGGGACAGGTCGCCCGAACGATCAAAGCCGGCGGTCTGAACTACAAGACATGGGTCACTCGGTATGAACTCTCTATGGCCACGCAAACCGGCGGCATCGACCTCCATGCACTGGGATTCGAAGCACAAATGCACCAATTCCTCGCCAAGTCACAAGCCGACAAGGCTTCCTTAAAGAGCAAATACGATCGCTTCCGCGCCTTGGTGCCGCTCCTGGCTCAAAAGGAAGCGAAACAGAAGGACTTAGATGAAGTCCGTTCGCTCGAATGGCGTCTCGTCACACAACTAAGGGAACTTCAAGTGCGGATGGCCGATGCCGAGTCTACCCTCAAGCAATTTGAGACTCTGTCGCTGTTTCAACGTTTGTCGATGCAAGCGCTTGGGAAAAATGCAGAATCGCTCAAGCAGTACTGCGAGCTGTATCAGAGTCAGATGGATCAGCTGGATCAAGAGATCGATGTTGCCAAAGCGCGTATCCAAGCACTCGTTCCTGAGGCCGCTGTTCCCAGGGGGAAGCGCGCCGAGTTTGAGGAACTCAAAGAGTTCATCACGAAGCTGGGAGGCGCAAAGAAGGTTCGCGAGCTGATGGCAGCGGAGGAACATCCGAACCGCCAGGCCTTTCTCCAAAACCGGCGACTGGTGGCTGCGACGCCCACACGGGTCGCGAGCGACCCCTTGTTCAACCAGGTGCGCTTCGATGTCCTGATCGTGGATGAGGCACCGAAGATTGCGGCGGCCTCGCTGCTCGCGGCAGCAGGTCTGATCCGCGAGCGAATCATCGTCAGCGGTGATCCGAGCGAGATCACGAGCGCCGGCCAATGGACTAACCCTCAGGTCGCCGCCCAGAACGCAGAGTGACTGGCTGTGCTGTTGCTTGCTTGACGTGAGCAAGGAGAATTCAGGATAATCCGGCTCTTCGGTTGTTCATCACGTAGGCTTAATGTTTGAGGCTGGTCAAAATGGCTTCGAGCAAGGCCACAAGGAGCCCAGGCCCCGAGGCGTACGTCGTTGATACGTTGAGGGGAGTGGGCGACTGAGAACGCCGATCGAAGGCATTTTCAGCAGCCTCTATGCCGAAGTGGTGGAATGGCAGACACGCCAGCCTCAGGAGCTGGTGCTCGCAAGGGCGTCCGGGTTCAACTCCCGGCTTCGGCACCATCAAACCAAACTTCTCTTGACCTTCAGGTAGTTCCACGTCAAAAGGTAACAGACATCGCATGGATCGGAACCCTAATGGTCCGATTTTAGAGGTGCACGATGAAGACATTCTTTCTCATAGTCCTTGTGATCTTAGCCAGTACATCTGTCGCGACTGCGGCGGAACCGCTCAAGGGTGACTCGAAGAAAACAGTACCATCGTCGGTGCCTTTGTCCGGGGAGGAACCGTACGCGGCCTTACGGCGTGGCGACTTTAGGGTTGCAGCGGCTCTCTTTCTTCCTCTGGCAGAAAAAGGAGATGACCGGGCACAATATAACCTTGGACTCCTCTACGCCAGTGGCCTTGGAGTGATGCATGACTTCAAGGCGGCTATGAAGTGGCATCGCCTGGCGGCGGGGCAGGGCCATGCAGGGGCTCAGAATGCACTCGCGCAGATGTATGCGAAGGGGCAGGGCGTGCCACTGGATTCCGTGCGCGCGCATATGTGGTACAGCGTGGCGATTGAGTCTTCGATGGCGGGATCGAAAGACGAGCTGATGAAGGATCGCGACAACCTCGCTTCACACATGGCGCCGGCTCAGATCAAGAAAGCCGAGGAGTTGACGACACAGTGCCTGGAATCAAAGTTCAAGAAGTGCGGCGAGAAATAGGGCTCTCCGTGCATTGTAAAGTATCTCGCACTCCAAAAATGCTGTGCTACCCTGTACTTAGCTTTCTGATCTCTTCCAGCGTTGTCTCGATCTCCTTCGGCGAATTAATGAGACTCGGGGCGAGTCTGACATATTTCGTCGCGTAGGGGGTCACGCTGCCGACGATGCCCCGTTCACGGAGCTTCTCCACGACCTGGCGGGGTGCCATGCCGTTCACGTCAAAACAGACGATTCCCGCCGAGAGATCCTGCGACATCGGTGTGTGAAGGGTCACGTGGCGCATGGCTGCCAAGCCCCGCTTCAACTGCTGGTTCAGTTCATAAATGCGCTGTGTCACTCGAGCTTTCCCAATGGCTTGATGGAGCTTGAAAGCCTCGTCCAGGGCCCACCGATGTTCGAAAGAGTGGAACCCGCCCGGGGTCATGTGGATGGATGGCGGAAGATCCTTGGATGATTTGTTCTCCATCCAGAGTTCGTAGGCCTGCCCACTAAAAGTTGGAATCGTTGCTTGCGCGATCGGCCAGGCGTTCGGGTGACCCCAAACGAGCCCGGTTCCGCGCGGACCAAACATCCATTTATACGTCCCGGCGACCAGGAAGTCACAACCGAGCTCGCTCACGTTGAAATCTTCTACACCCAAGCCGTGGAGTCCATCCACGCAGAAGATCACCCGGTCCTGCTCACCACGCGAGCGATTGACTGCCTGAATCGCCAGCGCCATCTCGTGGATCGGCAGCTTCAATCCCGTGCTGGAATGGACCCAAGTCACGGCCACGATGCGTGTGGCAGGAGTGATCCCTTTTCGCAAGGAGTCGACGATCTCGTCACGGGATACCGTTTTGAGTGAACGGTAGAGGGGGATTTGATTGACCACAGTGCCTGTGTGCTCGGCACGAAGGCGGAGCGATGTTTCTGTCGAATAGTGGTCATGAATCGTCGTCAGGATTTCCTGGCCGCTTCGAAGCTGTAACCCGCCATAGAGAAGCCCTAATCCCATGGTCGTACTGTCGGTCAGGGCGATGTCGGTGGGGTGAGCACCCAGATAGTCGGCTGCAGCCTGTAGGACCTTCGCTTCCTGTTTTTCTTCATGCTCATTCCAATAGCCGATGGGGTCAGCATCGAGACCGGCGCGATATCGTTCGATGGCCTCGCGCACCGGTGTAGGATGGGAGGCAAGGAAAAACGTCGCGAGATGAATGAGACGAGGGGAAAGTGGAAACTGAGCCCGGAGGTCTTCCCAGCTCGTGAACGTATTCTGCTGAGGGTATTGTGAGGCGAACGTTCGAGAGCAGGCCTCAGCCAGAACGGCAGCGCTCAGGGCCAAGCCGGTCCGCACTAGAAAGCCTCGACGGTTGATGTCGCTCATAGATTCCTCCTCGACAAGGGGTCTCGCTCCACTCTACCGCTTGATCCAAAAACTAGGCAAAGATCGATAAGGGCATCTTATTACACCGGATGCCAAGGCAGGAGTCGAAGCCAAACCAAGTCCCGTTAGGGCTGGTAGCTTTCGATCGGAGGACAGCTGCAGATGAGATGACGGTCGCCGTAGGCCTCGTCGATACGACTCACGCTCGGCCAAAACTTGCTGTGCCTCACCCATGGGGCAGGAAACGCGGCCTGTTCACGGCTATAGGGGCGATTCCACTCACTGGCTGTCACGATGGCAGCGGTGTGCGGTGCGTTCTTGAGTAGATTATTCGTCCTCGGTTGACGTCCGTCGACAATCTCTTGAATCTCGGCCCGGATCAAGATGAGTGCCTCGCAGAGGCGATCGAGCTCACTCTTGGTCTCACTCTCCGTCGGCTCGATCATGAGGGTCCCGGCCACCGGAAAGGACACGGTCGGCGCGTGGAAGCCATAGTCCATCAGTCGCTTGGCGACATCCATCGCCTCCACCCCAGCGGTCTCCTTAAACTCACGGAGATCCAGAATGAATTCATGTGCGACCAACCCGGAATCGCCTCGATAGAGGATGGAGTAATGCTTCTCCATCCGCTTTGCCATGTAGTTAGCATTCAGGATTGCCACCTGGGTGGCTTTGGTCAAACCATTACGCCCCATCAAAGCGATGTAGACCCAGGAGATCGGTAGGATGCTCGGACTTCCGTACGGAGCGGCGGATACGGGACCAATGGCTTGGGATCCCCCGATTTTAACTACGGGATGTCCTGGGAGAAACGGCACAAGGTGCCGCGCCACGCCGATCGGTCCGACCCCAGGCCCTCCTCCTCCATGGGGAATGCAGAATGTCTTATGAAGATTGAGATGACAGACGTCGGCTCCGATGTCGCCGAGGCGGCAGAGGCCGACCATGGCGTTCATGTTGGCCCCATCGATATAGACCTGTCCACCGTGGGTGTGCACGATTTGGCAAACCCGCTTCACACTGGCCTCAAACACCCCGTGGGTGGAGGGATACGTGAGCATCAGGGCGGAGAGCCGGTCTCGATATTGGGCCGCCTTCGCCTCCAGGTCGTCGACGTCGACGTTGCCGTGCCGGTCGCAGGCCACGACGACGACGGTCATGCCGACCATGGCAGCACTGGCCGGATTCGTCCCGTGCGCCGACACAGGAATCAAACAGACATCCCGGTGTGACTCGCCCTTCGACCGATGGTATGCCCTGATGACCATGAGGCCTGAATATTCACCTTGAGAGCCTGCATTCGGTTGAACTGAAAAGGCTGCAAACCCAGCGATCTCAGCGAGCCATGTTTCGAGTTGTTGGAAGAGGGTCTGATACCCATGCGTTTGCTCAACCGGGGCGAACGGGTGTAGACGAGCAAATTCAGGCCATGTTACGGGCAGCATCTCCGCCGTGGCATTCAGCTTCATCGTGCAGGATCCCAATGGAATCATGGAGTGCACGAGCGACAAATCCTTGGCCTGCAATCGATACAGGTAGCGAAGCATCTCATGTTCGGAGTGATATCGATGGAACACCTCGTGCGTCAGGTACGGGCTTGTTCTGGCCAACGAGGAGGGGTACGCAGGATTGATTGTTGCCGCGAGCTCGGGGAGTCGGAACGGTAACCGGTTGTGCCCGACGAATATGTGTAACAGGCGAAGAGCCTCGTTCTCTGAACTGGTTTCGTCGAGTGAAATTCCGATCGAGCCGTCTTCATAACGCCGAAAATTAAAGCTCTGTTCATCGGCCCGCGCCGCAATCTGTTCCGCCTGGGTCTTGGAAACAGGAATGCGGATCGTATCAAAAAACACTTTCGGGAGAACGTCGAACCCAAGCCGTCGAAGCCCTTCGGCCAAGAGCAACGTGAGGCCGTGCACACGCGTGGCGATACGCCGAAGCCCGTCCGGTCCATGGTAGACCGCGAACATACCGGCCATCACGGCAAGGAGGACTTGAGCTGTACAGATGTTGCTCGTCGCTTTTTCCCGGCGGATGTGTTGTTCCCGAGTTTGAAGCGACAGGCGGATGGCCGGTTTCCCCGTCACATCTTTCGATACCCCGACCAGACGACCAGGCACCTGTCGTTTGTAGTCCTCCTTTGTGGCCAGAAACGCCGCGTGCGGCCCACCGAAACCGATCGGCACGCCAAACCGTTGTGTCGAGCCGACGGCGATATCAGCCCCGAATTCTCCGGGCGAGCGCAGGAGCGTGAGGGCGAGAAGATCGGTGGCCACCACCACCAGCACGCCGGCCTCATGAGCGCGTGCCACCAAGGCGCTGAAGTCGCCGACATACCCATCGGTAGCGGGATATTGCAGCAACATGCCGCAAAATTGCGGGCGTAGCCAATCACCCGACGACGAGGCACCGGTGGTGATGACGATTCCCAGCGGTTCCGCTCTCGTCTGTAACACCGCCAAGGTCTGTGGATGGCAGTCGTGTGACACGAAAAACTCTTTCCGATCTTGACCGGCATTGCGAGCGATGGTGTAACACATTGCCATCGCTTCCGCTGCGGCGGTCGCTTCATCCAAGAGCGATGCATTGGCCAGCGGCAATCCGGTAAGGTCCGCCACCATAGTCTGAAAGTTGACGAGCGCTTCCAAGCGGCCTTGGGAGATCTCGGCCTGGTATGGGGTGTATTGCGTATACCAGGCAGGATTTTCTAGTATGTTGCGCTGGATCACCCCGGGAGTGACACAGTCGTAGTAGCCCATGCCGATCAGCGATCGGTAAACCTTATTCTGGGATGCGATGTCTTTCAGTCGTGCTAAGACGGCCTGCTCACCCTCACCTATCGGGATGTCGAGGGGTTGATGGAGTCGAATATCAGCGGGAACCGCTGCATCGGCCAACGTACTGAGGCTCTGCAGGCCTAAGGTCGCGAGCATTTCTTGAAGGTCGGCTTCTGAAGGACCGAGATGTCGGGGGAGAAAGTCATCAGTCGCTTGTAACCAATTCTGGATGGTCATGGAGTCCTCAGCCCTCTCGCTCGATTCGGGACAATTGGTATCAATAAATAGGCCAGTCGACCGAGCAGGGTACCATGGGATCGACGCATTTCCAAGAGACGGAACAACGTCTTTGGGGAGACGAATTGGTGCTGCTGGTTCCGACGGCTCCCGAGTGCTGGGGGGGAGCTGTGCTGAAGGAGACGGTCCCTGTCTGCAGCTTCCCCCATGCCGAAGCCTGCTCTTTCGTTGCTTTTGGTGGAATTCCGGTTATTGTTAGTTATCCCATGAAGGCTGAGGGTTGATCACATGATTAGCATGCAGCAGGGCGACGATCGGCGAGCAGAGAAGGATCCCTCGGCGGGCTTTTCGACATGGAAAGCCATAGTCTTACTTCTCGCCATCAGTGTCATGGCCGGTATCGGATACCTGATGTTTAAAGCCCAAGGGTCGACGACCCGTTTTTTGGCTCCTCGAACCTCCAGCACCCAGACCGAGGTGACTCCTACGAACTCCCAGGCAAAACCCGTTCCTTCTGATGTGCGGTTGACGCGCGAAGGGATCGATGGATTACTTAACGCCCTCGACGAGGCCACTCGTCAAAAGGATGTCGACAGCGTTGTGCGCCACATCACGCCCGATGCCAGTATTACCATTCATATGATGCAAGGTTCTCATCAGCAGATGGCCCTATTGACTCGCGAGGAGTATCGAAAAACGCTGGCCATGGCCTTTGCCTTCCCAAGCGCCAATGACTTTACCCGAACAAATACGTCGGTCTCATTGGCCGCAGATGAACGAAGCGCAAAAGTCTCCTTTAAGTCCACGGAGACGCTGCTTCAAGCCAATCGAGAATTCAAGACGGAGGGCGAGGAGACACTGGTCGTCAACGTTCGCGATGGGAAACCGATGATTACGTCGTTGGAACAAACCTTCCCGGGCGATTCAACCTAGGCCTGCCTTCGAGGATGCCCCCCGCTGATGCGTATCTCCCTATGAGCGTCATTGCCGGTTGATGGTGTGATTCTAACAGCTATCTTGTGCCTCCGGCTCGATGCGCTGAGATTCGCATCACACGGTTTGGTATAATCATCGGCTGATCAACCTCTGTGGGAGTCTGTATGCGGGTTCTTGTCATCGAAGATGAAACCAAAGTTGGCTGTTTTATCAAGCGGGCACTCGAAGAAGAGAGCTATGCAGTCGATCTCAGTGAGGACGGCGCGAAAGGTCTGGAGATGGCCTTGGCGACCGACTATGACCTTTTGGTCGTCGACGTGATGTTGCCGTCTATGTCCGGGTTGGATGTGTTGAAGAACCTTCGTCGTGAACGGATCCAAACCCCGGTGTTGATCCTCTCTGCGCAGTCTCAGATCGATCAGCGGGTCAAGGGGCTGGACGCTGGTGCTGACGATTACCTGACAAAACCGTTTGCCATCGACGAGCTCCTGGCCCGGGTACGGGCGCTGTTGCGGCGTGGTGCGACGGAAAGTCCAGGGATTCTCCAAGTCGATGATTTGGTCCTGAACCCGGCGACGCGGGATGTCACGCGTGGCGGACAACGGATCGAGCTCACGCTCAAAGAGTATGCCTTGCTGGAGTACTTGATGCGTCATACGGGACGTGTGCTGACTCGACCCATGATCTCCGAGCACGTGTGGAACCAAGACTTCGATACCTTCACGAACGTCATCGATGTCTATGTGAACTATCTGCGAAACAAGATCGACCGAGGGCGGACCAAGAAATTGATCCATACCATCCGCGGGAGTGGATATATGCTGAAGGCTGACTAGGACGAGGCCGCGGCGATCCGGTCGCGTCTTCAGTGAGTAGGAGCTGATCTATGCCGCTGCGTGTCCGGCTGACTCTCTGGTATGGGAGCGCTCTCGCCCTGGTCTTAATTATCTTCTCCGTTGTTCTGTACGCGATGACGGCACGGAACCTCCGCGACGCCGTCGATGAATCCCTGGAGGATACGGCCACCATCGCAGTGCGCTCACTGGAAGAGCGAGGATTTCTCCCTCTCCTCAACGAAAGGGAATTGCTCTCTCAATTTCCCGAGCTGGCACGAATCGACAAGTTCTTCCAGATTTTTAGTCCTTCCGGCACGATTACCATCAGCTCCCCGAACATCAAGCACCACGACGTTCCGCTCAGTCGAACTGCACTGGAGACCGCCTTCTCCGGGCACAGCATTTTTGAGTCGGCCAAGTACCCCAATGAGCCGCCGTTACGGGTCATTTCTGTGCCGATCATGTATCGGGGTAATCTATTGTACATCGTGCAGGTCGGGACCTCGATGGAAACCGTCGGAGAGACCTTGCATCGCTTCTTGATCCTGCTCGTCGTTGCGATGCCGATTGCCTTGGCCGTCTCTCTGGCAGGCGGGTGGTTCTTGGCCGGTCGAGCATTGAGGCCAGTTGATGAGATCACCCTTGCCGCACAGCGCATTGCTGCGGGCGATCTCACCCAGCGCCTTGGTATGCCGCCCGCTCAAGACGAGATCGGTCGATTGGCGGCCACATTCAACAACATGATCGGCCGGTTGGATGCGTCGTTTCGCCAGATTCGTCAATTCACCAGCGATGCGTCACATGAGTTGAGGACTCCCCTAACCGTCATGAAAGGTGAAACGGATTTGATTCTTCGCCGACCTCGTCCGCTGGAAGACTACAAGACGGTGCTGGAAAGCAATCTGGAAGAGATCGATCGGATGACCCGCATCGTCGATGAGCTGCTGTTCCTCTCTCGCGCCGACATGGGTGAGGTGAAGATGGATGCCTTGCCAGTGGCGCTGGAGGCGCTTGTGGAAGACGTCCATAGGCAGGCTCGGTTGCTCGGACATGACCGAAACATTGAAGTCGTGCTGGGAACCGTCGTGCCCCTCGTCGTACAGGGTGACGACTTGCGTCTGCGCGAACTGTTGCTCAATCTTGTCGAGAATGCGATGAAGTATTCTCATCCAGGCGGAAAAGTGGAAATTGCGCTGTTACGGGAACGACAGGAAGCCCGACTTTCCATTACCGACCATGGAATCGGCATTGCTCCTGACGACCATAAGCGGATCTTCCAACGTTTCTTCCGGACTGACGTCGCTCGAGCCCATACAAAGAAGGGTACCGGCCTTGGTTTGGCCATCTGTGCATGGATAGCAGATTTGCACAAGGGCCGGGTCGAGGTCCAAAGTGAGCTTGGGCAAGGGGCCACATTCACCGTAGTCCTTCCGCTTGCTCCCCCTGCGTCTTAACGAACTCTAATACCCGATTAATCCCTCTCTCATCCCTGGTTGGTAGGTTTCTTCTGGCGGTTCATGACGTAGTTGATCAGGAGGACCTATGTCGGCATGTCTCAAAAAAAGAAGAATGGGTGTTGTCATCGGGATCAGTCTCATTAGTGGTGTCGTGGGTTGGGGTGGGTATTGGCTGAACCTGTCTCAGGCATCCAGTCCTCCAACTGCGAATGTTGGAGGTACCACGCTTACGACTCCGGTAAACGGTTTCACCGAAGTCGCAAAGCGTGTGACTCCAGCGGTCGTCAATATCACCACAGTTATTACGGAAAAGGTCTCTGGTCCGGGATCCGGTCGAGAGGATTTCCGCGACGGACTAGAAGAATTCTTCGGGCAGCCGTTTAACCCTCGACGTCGTGGATCCGAACGCCCATGGGAGCCTCGCGGGCCACGGAGAGGTCAAGGTTCGGGTGTCATCGTCTCGCCGGACGGCGTTATCCTGACGAACAACCATGTGATCGACGGGGCTCGGGACGTGACGGTCACCCTTACGGACAAGCGGGAATTCAAGGGGAAGATCGTCGGGGTTGATCCGAAGAGTGATCTTGCCGTCATCAAAATCAATGCGAAGGAACTTCCGGCGGTCGTGTGGGGGGATGCCACGAAGCTACAAGTCGGGGAATACGTCTTGGCTGTGGGCAATCCCTTCGGGTTGAATTCAACCGTGACGCTGGGGATCGTGAGTGCCGTCGGCCGTGGTCATATGGGTATTACCCAGTATGAGGATTTTATTCAGACTGATGCGGCCATCAACCCTGGGAACTCCGGTGGGGCGTTGGTCAATACCAACGGCGAGCTTGTCGGCATTAATACGGCAATCTTCTCACAGACTGGAGGATATCAGGGTGTCGGATTTGCCGTATCAGCGACGATGGCAAGGCCGATTTACGAGAGTCTGATCACCACGGGAAAGGTCGTTCGAGGATACGTCGGGATCGGCATTCAGGATCTCAATCAGGACCTCGCCATGTCGTTTGCGGTCAAAGATTCCAAGGGTGCGTTGATCAGCGATGTGAAACCCGACAGTCCAGCGGCCGAGGCTGGCCTGAAACAGGGCGACGTGATCGTCGAGTATAACGGCTTAGCGGTTGAGGACGGCGTGGTCTTGCAGCGAATGGTCACCAGGACGCCTGTCGGAACGAAGGTGTTGGTGCGGGTGATTCGGGATGGTCGCGAGCGTGGCGTGACGGTCCTGGTCGGTGAACAGCCGGATGATTCGAAGATTGCCAAAGTGGGAAAGTCAGAAGGTGACCGCGCCTTCTCCGGCATTGAACTCGAGGACCTCGATCAGGACACCGCCAGAGTTCTTGGATTCGATGGAAAACGGGGTGTGGTCGTGACGAATGTGAAGCTTGGTAGCGAGGCTGAAAAGGCTGGCTTGCTCGCGGGTGACATCATTCAGGAAATGAATCGGCGACCCATCAAGTCTATACAGGATTTTAAGAAGGCTTCATCGGATCTGAAGACGGGAGCCAATGTCTTGATGCTGATCAGCCGGCGCGGGAGTGCCCTATTTCTTTCCGTCAAAGTGTAGAGCGTGCGATCTGAGTTGCGGCACAAGCGGCAGGAAAGAGCCTGCTACTTGTGTCGTGACTTCGGCTTCGATTCTTGAGAAGCGGGTCAATCGAACACCACAGTCTTTCTCCCATACACGAGGACGCGCCGCTCAATGTGGCGGCGAACAGCTCGTGCGAGGACAATCTCCTCAAGATCGCGTCCTTTCCGTACGAGATCTTCAACCGTGTCGCGGTGTCCTATGCGGATCACGTCTTGCTCGATAATCGGACCCTCGTCCAGATCCTGGGTCGCGTAGTGGGCCGTGGCTCCGATGATTTTCACGCCCCGCTCGTAGGCCTGTCGGTATGGATTGGCACCGATAAAGGCCGGCAAAAAGGAATGATGGATATTGATGACGGGACAACCAACCTGGGCCAGAAAGTCCGCTGAAAGAATTTGCATGTAACGAGCCATCACGACGAGTTCCACGCGATGCTCTTTCAACAGCGAGAGGACCTGTTGCTCCTGCTGCGGCTTAGTTTCCTTGGTCACCGGGTAGACAGTGAAGGGAATTTTGAAGAGTTCGGCCCAGCTCGCGCAGGTGTCATGATTCGAAATAATGACGGGGATCTCGATCTGCAGCTCGTCTCGGCGATGCCGCTGTAACAAATCAGCGAGACAATGATCTTGCTTCGACACCAACATGCCGACACAGGTTCGTCGGCTGGAGGGATGCACCTCGTAGCGCATGTCGTAGACCCTCGAGATCGGCTTGAAGGCTGCCGGGATCTCCTCGGGAGGGATCTCAAACCCTTCGGTTGCGAATTCCATACGCATGAGGAAATCATTGGTCTCCTCATCGGTGTGATGGTCGGAATCAAGGATGTTGCCGCCGAAATCATGAATAAATCCGGACACCCGTGCGACGATGCCTGGGCGGTCCTTGCAATGGATCAGGAGCACAATCGAATCTTGTTTTCGCGCCGTCATCGGGTCTCTCTCCTGTTGGTGGTCGCCAACAGTCTATCAGGAAGGCTCAGAACTCACACTCAATTGGCAGGATGTGTGACAAGGCGACCGACGAGGTCGAACGATGCCGCATCCGTGATCTCGATCTTGCAGAAGGTTCCAGCCGTGAGAAGAGGAACCGTATGCTCGGACGTGGCCTTCGGCGTAGCAGCGGTCGATTCCTCGTCGATGTAGACGACACCGTCTATATCCGGGGCGAGCCCCTCATGACGCCCTTCTTGGACACCGTCCGATTCTTCGGACCGTCCATCGATGAGTACGTCAAGGACGGAACCGATTCGAGATCTTCCCTTGGCAGCGGCAATAGACTCCTGCAGGGAGAGGAGCGCATTGCGGCGCTCGTCCATGACGTGCCGCTCGACTTTGTCTTCAAACTCTACGGCTGAGGTTCCCTCTTCGTCGGAATAGAGAAATGCTGCGACCCGATCGAACTGGGATTGTTCTACATATTCGTACAGCTCGTCGTACGCCGCGTCGGTTTCTCCGGGAAAGCCGACGATGAAGGCTGTCCTGAACGAGACACCTGGAATACGCGTACGAATCCGATGGACTAGTGATTCGATCGCCGCGCGGTCACCGAGGCGATGCATGCGTTTGAGCATGTGGTCATTGATGTGCTGCAGAGGCATATCAATGTACTTGGTGATCTTTTCTTCCCCGGCATACAGATCGAGCAAGTCATCCGTGACCTGCTGGGGGTAGAGATAGAAGGGGCGGATCCATCGTAGGCCATCGACTGTCACTAATTCACGGAGGAGCTGAACCAAGCCTTGGCGAAGGCCAAGATCGACACCATAGTTGATGGTATCTTGTGAAATGAGGTTGATCTCTTTCACCCCTTCATGCGCCAGCCGCTTCGCCTCCGCGACAATGGATTCCACTGGGCGGCTGCGTTGTTTCCCACGCATCAAAGGAATGGCACAAAACGCGCAGTTGCGATTGCACCCTTCCGCAACCTTGATATAGGTACTGTGTGGAGCCCCGAGTCTCATGCGTGGTGCTAATTCGTCATAGAGATAAGGTGGTTGACTCATCCAGAGCCGCCGATGCCGTTTCTTCGGGGTGAGGAGGTCTCGGCAAATCTCAGCGATCCTGCCGAACTCGCCGGTGCCGACCACTGCATCCAATTCCGGCAGTTCCTTCAGCAAATCCCCTTGATAGCGCTGAGCCAAACAGCCGGCGGCTATCAGAACACGGCAGGCCCCTGCTTTCTTTAGATGACCGTGTTCGAGAATCGTGTTGATGGATTCCTGTTTCGCTTCTTCAATGAAGCCACAGGTGTTGACGATGACCACCTCAGCCTTTTGAGGGTCGTCGGTGAGCTGGAAGCCTTCCGTGACAAGTGTGCCCAGCATAATTTCTGAATCTACCTGGTTCTTTGAACAGCCGAGATTCACAAAGCCGATAGTGGTCGTCGAATGATGGATCTTCGTCGGCTTCGTGGACTTGGCGCGACGGGGAGTGATCAATGGCTGTGACATGCAGACAGTCTACGGGAGGGTCAAAAAGACTGTCAATTAGACCCTTGCGGGAGATCGACCATTTCCCCTATTGTGCCCTCATGATTCGCACCTTTCAGGGAATCAAGCCAACGATTCCAACTTCGTGTTTTATCGAGGCGACGGCCGTTGTGATCGGCGATGTTGTGATGGGTGAGGAGTGTAGCGTTTGGTTCAACGCGGTGATCCGTGGCGATGTGCACTATATTAGGATCGGAGACCGAACAAACGTACAGGACCTCTGCATGCTGCATGTCACTCATGACACGCACCCGCTGATCATTGGGAATGGCGTCACGATCGGCCACAGTGTAGTCCTGCACGGCTGTACCATCCGAGACCGAGTACTAGTCGGCATGGGTGCCATCATCATGGATGGCGCCGTGATCGGAGAAGATTCGGTAGTGGGAGCCGGTGCGTTGGTGACAGAGGGAACGGTGGTCCCACCAAAGAGCCTGATTCTTGGCTCACCAGCGAAGGTCAAGCGCCCGGTCACAGAGCAGGAGCTGAGCTGGATCAAGGAATCGGCCGACAACTATGTGAAGTATGCCGGGCAGTACATGTCTGATTCGGGAAAGAACGCCGGTTTCAAGGTGTAAGACCCGTTAACCTCGGTACGTTCCAATTTTCATAAAACAGATCGGATCACCGACAAGGGCTGTGGCGTACTGTTTCCGTTCCACCTGGTAGGGAATGGTGTGCCGGTGGCACCAGTCTGCAATCCACACCACTTCCTCCGTTGACGTCGTGACTACACCAGGCACAGTCAATTTAGCCATACAGCGATTCACGATGGTTTGTACGACTCGCCGTTCTGCCTGAAAGCGGGCCGGATCGAAGGTGACCGGATCGGCTCGTCCGTACGACAACGGCGCCAGATGGGGGAACCGTTCGGGGTCGTTCAACACGCTGACTATCCAGATATGATCAAACCGACCTTGTGCTGAGGTAGCATCCTGAGCCTTAAACTTCACGGAAGTTGATCGGCAAGCACGATTGAGGACGATTACCTCCGTTCGGCGGAGATTGTATGGTTCAACCTGGCGATCACCCTCATGTACTTCCGCGAGTAAGGCTGGGAGCTCCGTTACGCCGGCACCTACATACAGACTTCGCCCGCCAGTGGACAATTTCTTCACGAGCGCCTCCGCAACTCTGGTTCCGAGTCGTCGGCACGGCTCCCGCTTCGCCTTCCAGAATTCATCGCCGCCTTCGTAACAATAGACGGACTCGAGCCGCTTGTAATCGAGATGGTCAAAGACCGCCGTAATCGTCCGACGAGTTGAAGCGGAAATGCAGCGTCTTATGAGGCCCAATTACGATTTCCCCTTCGATTGGAAACCGATCTTTCGCTTGGGGACGTCCGGAGGTTGCAGCAGCAGGAGTAACTTCTCGTACAGGTTGAGCAGGGATGAATGGTGCTCAAGCAAGGTGCGGTCAATTTTAGCCAGCCGTTTAAGAATCGCTGCGTTGGCTGCGATCTGCTCGAGCATCTGGACGAACGCCCGCACGACAAACACGCTCATCGAGACGGCCTTCTGGCTGTTCAGGACCGTGGCTGCCATAATGGCTCCGTGTTCGGTAAATGCGAATGGCAGACTTTGGGCGAACTTCAGACGGCGGAGGTGATCACAATGTGTGATCACCTCGGATTTTTCCCCGGTGGTGAGCCGAAACATGAAATCTTTGGGAAAACGGTCGGCATTGCGTTTCACGGCTTGGTTCAAGGTTCGTGTCTCGACTCCATAGAGGTCGGCGAGATCGGCGTCGATCATCACCTTGTGGCCGCGAATGGTCAAAATCAGGGATTCCAGGGGTTTCGACGGTTTCATGAAATTGGGCTCCGAAATACGCTGGGTCTGGCGGCACGCTCGGTCCGCTCGCTCGGCAGCTGAAAGTCTAACGAAGTCGGTCAATGAAATCTATGTGCTCTGCTGACAGGCCAATGTGCTGACTGCCGCCGTAACTCCCTCGGCGACTGACGCAAGGAAGTCGAGATTCAATGTATCAAGGGTATCGGTCGGTTGATGGTAGTGGGGATTCCGAAAGTTTGCTGTGTCGGTCAGCATGACGGCTGGAAACCCCTGCTCCCAAAACGAGGTGTGGTCGCTGCGTCTTGTATCTGGTAGCAGCTCACCGTTGCCTAGCACGACCAGTGGAACGGTTGGCAGGTGCGATTTCATGGCCTGAACGACGAAGCCGGTCAGTGCTTGAGATCGTTCGTTTCCGATCACCCCGATAAAGTCACCAGTGGTGGGGATGCTGATGGGAAGGCCTGGTGGAGTCTTTTGGGAGTCTTGCTGGTGGCTCGCATAGCCGACACACTCCAAGATGATGGCCCCGTGGATGGTCTCGCGATTCTCTTTGAGGAACGAGACATAGGCAGAGCTGCCCAGCAAGTTTTCTTCCTCCAAGTTGAAGGCGATGAATCGGATCGGCCTGCTCAGCATCATCCCTCGTACCTGGCGAGCCACATGCAGGAGCACGGCCAGCGCGCTGGCATTATCATCAGCGCCCGGGGATCCTGCGACAGTATCGAAATGGGCACCAATGATTAGTGGTGGCAGCTCTCCATGTGTGGAAGCAGGATGTGCTGTTGCGATGACATTTCGATAGGTCCCACCCAATGCTTCGAAGTCATGGGTCGTGACGACGAGACCAGCCTCTGAGAATTGCCGACGCAGGTAGGCTTCTGCTTGCTGTAAGTGGTTCGGTGAGGTGAGAGGGTGACGTTCTCCCACCAGAGTGTGAAGATCTTCTTCGAGGCGGTGACGATCAACAGGCACGGAACTCGTATCCGTCTTTCCGAACTATTAGGTGACGATCTCGGTGCCGATTCCTTTACGTGTGAAGATCTCGAGCAGAACCGCATGAGGAATACGGCCATCGATGATGTGAGCCTTCGAGACCCCTTCGGCCAACGCGTCCAGGCAGGCATGGACCTTTGGGATCATGCCCTCGGTGATTGTCCCCTTCTTCATCATCCGCTGCACATCTTTGCGAGATACCGTGGAAAGGTGGCGTCCATTGGCGTCGCGAATTCCCTTGATGTCGGTCATCATGAGCAGTTTCTCTGCCCTTAGGGCTCCCGCGATCGCCCCGGCGACGAGATCAGCGTTGATATTGTAGGTGTTGCCCTCGCGGTCTGTTCCGATGGGAGCGATGATCGGAATGTAGTGATCTTCTTGGAGGTTCCGGAGCAACCCAGGATCGACCTTTTCGATATCACCGACCAATCCGAAATCACCTTCTCTATCCTCGCCTTCCAAATCACGATCGAGGCTTTCAGCCCAGGCCTTAGCCGTCAAGGGCTTACTGAGAATCAATCCACCGTCCTTCCCGCTCAACCCGACCGCGCTGCCACCGTGCCGGGTGATCAGGTCGGTCAGTTCCATGTTGATCTTCCCCGCTAGGACCATCTCTACGATCTCCATCGTGGCGGCGTCGGTGATGCGGACCCCGTGCCTGAACTTGGCTTGGATGCCGAGGCGATCGAGCATTTTGTCGATCTGCGGTCCCCCGCCGTGAATGATGACCGGGTTGATCCCCACGTACTTGAGCAGGACCACATCTTGTGCGAACCGTTCCTTGAGGGAAGAGTCGGTCATGGCATGGCCGCCGTATTTGACGACCACGGTTTTCCCCCGAAATGTCCGGATGTAGGGGAGGGCCTCGATGAGGACGTCGGCCTTCTTGATTAACTTGTTCATGCGCAACCCCCAGAGAACGAGCGTTGGAGCCCAGGGTCAACCGATGCTTGATGACTGAAGCCCGTAGGGCTCAGAGGATATACCGACTCAAGTCCTGATCCTTCACGATATCTTTTAATCGTTCACGCACATAGGTGGCACTAATGCTGATCCGCTTGTCCGGCCAGCCTGGTCCCTCGAACGAAATGTCCTCGAGCAACCGCTCCATGATCGTGAACAGCCGCCGCGCGCCGATATTCTCGGTCCGCTCGTTCACCTGCACGGCGAACTCCGCGATTTCTTCGAGTCCATCTTGGGTGAACTCGATCGCGAGGCCCTCCGTAGCCAACAACGCCTGATATTGCCGGACCAACGCCCCTTTCGGTTCCGTCAGAATACGGACAAAGTCGTCCTTGGACAAGGGACTCAGCTCGACGCGAATGGGAAAGCGTCCTTGAAGTTCCGGGATCAGGTCGGACGGCTTCGCGACATGGAAGGCGCCCGCGGCGATAAAAAGGATGTGATCGGTCATGACCGGGCCATGTTTCGTATTTACGGTGCAGCCTTCTACGATGGGGAGCAGGTCTCGCTGGACACCCTCTCTGGACACGTCGGGTCCACTGGAGCGCTCGCGACCAGCAATTTTGTCGATCTCGTCGAGAAAGACGATCCCGGTTTGTTCCACCTTGTTGATCGCTTCACGCGTGGTGTCGTCCATATCGATCAGCTTTTGGGCTTCTTCTTGCGTCAGGTGTTTCAGCGCTTCGGGCACTTTCATGAGCCGCTTCTTCTTCTTACCCTGGAACATCCCACCGAGCATGTCACGGAGATTGTTTTCGAGGTCATCCAAGCCACCCACGTTGGAGATGACGCCGACCGGAAGGCCACGTTCTTTAACATCCATCTCGACCGTTCGTTCATCCAGCTTGCCTTCCCGCAATTTGAGCCGCAGCTTCGACCGCGTGGTCTCATGCGAATCAGGAGAGGGCTGAACGGGTGTCTCGCTCGTGCTTTCCACAAATCCAGGTCGAGGGGGAGGTGGCGGCAAGAGGAGGTCAAGTAGACGCTCTTCTGCCTGTTGCTCAGCTTTTTGCTGAACGGAACCCAGGCGCTGGGTCTTGACCATATTGATAGACAGTTCCGTCAGGTCTCGGATGATCGATTCCACGTCGCGACCGACGTAGCCGACCTCAGTAAACTTTGAGGCTTCGACTTTGATGAAAGGGGCCTCGGCCAGCTTAGCCAGTCGTCTGGCAATCTCCGTCTTCCCGACTCCTGTCGGTCCGATCATAATGATGTTCTTCGGCATGACCTCGTCACGGAGATCGGGTGACAACTGCTGACGGCGCCACCGATTGCGCAAGGCAATCGCAACCATGCGCTTGGCATCTTTTTGTCCGATGACGTAGCGATTCAACTCTTCGACAATCTGCCGGGGGGTGAGACTGTTGACGTTCAGCGGTGTGGGATCGCTCGTGAGCGGTTTCATCATTGTGGATTATCCTCGGAGTTCTTCAACAAGAATGTGTTGGTTCGTATAGATATCAATAGATCCGGCAATGGTCAGGGCGTCGGTGACGATGACTGGAGCCTCGAGCTGTGAATGGCGGAGCAATGCTCGTGCCGCTGCCAGCGCATAGGGGCCACCAGAGCCGATGGCCAGAATGCCGTCTTCCGGCTCGACGACGTCCCCGGTCCCGGTAATGATGAACGACTGCTCGCGCCCGGCGACGGCCAGGAGGGCCTCCAAACGACGAAGCACACGATCTGTCCGCCAATCTTTCGCCAGCTCGACTGCGGCCCTCGTGAGATTACCTCGATACTCTTCCAACTTGCTTTCAAACTTTTCGAACAGGGTGAACGCGTCTGCCGTGGCGCCGGCAAACCCTGCCAGGACCTGATCATGGTGCAGGCGCCGAATCTTCTTGGCGTTGTGTTTCATCACCGTGGTGCCGACGGTGACCTGGCCGTCACAACCCATCGCGACTCGTCCGTCACGACGGACGCAGAGAACGGTCGTCGACCGAATTTTCATGATGACTTGTGGTCCTTTCCATGTGCGGGACGTGCCGTTCGTGCTCGAGGGTGGGCCCGATCGTAGACTGCCAGGAGCTGAGCCGTTGCCACATGCGTATATTTTTGAGTGGTACTCAGGGACGCATGACCGAGCATTTCCTGTATGGACCGGAGATCTGCCCCTTCATCCAGCAAGTGGGTCGCGCATGAATGCCGCAAGGCATGCGGACTCACTGAACCACCGGCAAGACGGCGGGAGTACCGCGAGACGATGCGAGCGACACTTCGTGTGGTGATCCGGCCTCCGCGGTGGTTGACAAATACGGGAGCCGATAGCTGGATACTCGGGCTTCGTGTACGCAGCGACTTCCAATAAACCTGAATCGCCTGGAGTGCCACGTCTCCAATCGGAACGACCCGTTCCTTACGGCCCTTCCCGCGCAGGCACACAAGTCCGTCCGTTTCACTGAGGTCGCCTCGATTGAGCCCGACGACTTCACTCACACGAGCTCCAGTGGAGTATAAGGTCTCCAACAACGCACGATCGCGTAACGACAGGGGTGATGGCCCGGTCGGAAACTCCATCAGTGCTTCGGCATCGCCCTTTGACAGCACGCGAGGCAGCGGCTTTGGCAGCTTAGGACTTCGCAAGCTTTCCGCGGGATTCGTCGGTACGATACCCTCACGTACGAGAAATCGAAAAAAGCTCCTGAGGCACGCCAGCTTTCTTGCTAACGATGATGCCTTGTCACCCTGTTGGTCCAGGTTGTGAAGATGGGCACGCACATCGTCGCTGGTGATCTTGTCCACTCGAGTGCGAGAGGTGTCCTTACGGCGGAGGAACCCCTTGAACTGGAGAAGATCGGATCGGTAGTTGCGGATGGTTTCATGTGAGGCATTGCGTTCCACGTGGAGGTACATTACGAAAGTTTTGATCGCATCGTCCATGCTTCGAAATCCTCAAGGGCTCGCTGGCTCAAGGCGCGACGCTTCTTCTCCTTGTCTCTCGGGGAGGTCGCCAAAGGAGGGAACAAGCCAAAATTGGTATTCATCGGTTGGAAGTGGCGCGGGTCCGATGAAGCGATATGAGACACCAGGCAGCCATGTGCTGTTGTGGGTGGTGGTGTGATCAATGGTTCACTGGCCAGCGCTCGAGCCGCGTTGATGCCGGCAATACCGCCCATGGCCGCTGATTCCGTGTAGCCCTCCACGCCAACCAACTGCCCGGCGAAGAAGAGGCTCGCGCGAGCCTTGAACTGCAGGGTATTAAGGAGCAACTGGGGGGAATTGATGAACGTGTTCCGATGGAGGCTGCCATAGCGGAGAAACTCGGCCTGTTCAAGCCCAGGGATCATGCGAAACACACGCTTCTGTTCCCCATAGGTCAGTTTGGTCTGAAAGCCTACCAGGTTATAACAGGTACGATGAACATTTTCCGTACGCAGTTGGACGACCGCAGCCGGCTCAACACCACTTCGTGGATCCTTGAGGCCCACTGGTTTCATGGGACCGAACTGCATGGTCTGGCGGCCGCGTTCGGCCAAGACTTCAATCGGCACACAGGCTTCAAAATAGGGCGTCTTCTCGAATTCCTTCGGCTGGACCTTTTCAGCCGCCATTAAGGCGTCATAGAAGGCATTGTACTGTTCTGCCGTCATAGGGCAATTCAAATAATCATCTCCACCCTTATCGTAGCGAGAGGCGCGGAAGACGATGTCCATATTGATCGAGTCCGCATCGACAATCGGAGAGATCGCATCGAAGAAATACAGGTGCTGTGATTTCGTGGCGGCACGGATGGCCTGCGACAGTTTGTCCGAGGTCAACGGCCCAGTCGCAATAATGCACAGGCAATCCGTCGGAATCTCGCTGATTTCCTCGTGCAGAATTCTGATATTCGGATGGCCTTCCAGCGCGCGGGTGATGTACTGAGAAAATACATCACGATCAACGGCCAGCGCCGATCCGGCCGGCACACGGGCTTGCTCCGCAGTAGCGATGATGAGCGAATTCAGGCGACGCATCTCTTCTTTCAGAATGCCGGGCGCATTGAGTGGATCGAGAGAGCCGAGCGAATTCGAGCAGACGAGTTCCGCCAAGTTGCCCGTCTTGTGCGCCTTCGTCATCTCTTTCGGGCGCATTTCGTAGAGCGTGACCTTGGCGCCACGATTCGCCGCCTGCCAGGCCGCTTCCGACCCAGCCAGACCCCCGCCCACGATAACAATGTCGTCACGCATGTGAGTGGAAATTCCTGTCAAGAAAAGGCCTCATTCTAGGAACCGTCTTTTATCGAAGTCAAGGAGACAGACCACCCCAAGAACAGAGATAGCAATTCCTCGCCGTTCGTTTGGAGCACAGACAGGCTGGTTTTTCAGCTGTCAGTCCCGTGCGCCTCTCGAGAGGCGCACGATATCTCTCGCCTGCCCGGCTCCTGGCGCCAATCCCTGGTGAAGGCTCGGCGAAGGAAGACAGTCCTCTCCTGGGTTTTCGTCCCTTCGGCTCTGTGCTGCGTTGCGTCACGGGCTTCAGGTGGCCACGCTCAGCGCCCAGCACCGCCGACGGATGTCTTTCCAGATCGCCAGCCGATCGGCATCCAGCACCAGTCGCAACACCACCTGCCCCGCATGGCGCAGCAGCCGGCCAGCCACCTGCATCAGCCGCCAGCGCACCGTCGCGATCGTCTGTGGTGCCCACTCGGCGGGACAGGCCAGGCGCTTGAAGCCGAGGGACAGGTTGTACGCGAGCACGCCGATCCGGAAGAACACGGCATTGGCTCCGAAGTCCCCAGAGGGCATCTGCTCCATCCCCAGACCACGTTTGAGTTCCTTGTGGAAATTCTCGGCCTGCCCACGCTGGTTGTGCCACACCAGCACCTCGTGCGCCGTCTTCTCCTCCGCCAGCCAGTTGCTCGCCACCACGTGATACACGTACGGCGTCGTGTCTTCGTCAAAGAGGTCGCGCTGGCGTCGCTCCTCCCGCTTGATGATCAGCCGAAACGCCGCCTTCGTCTCGTTCATCGTGTGCACCGTCTCGGCCACCTGATAGCCACACCCCCGCTCCGGTTCCTGCCAGGCCCCTGGCGCGAGGCCGGCCATCACGGCCTTGACCGCGACATCCTGATCCGCCGTGATGGCCCACCTGACCGGATCGCTCTCCAGCTCATTGATCAGCTCTGCCTGATACGAGGCGCTGTCCGCTCGATAGCGGGCAATCCGTTTGCCCTGGGGCAGTCGCGTCTTGCACGCCACGTAGAAGGCCAGGTGGCCGGCACCGGGCGAGACATTCCCTTCCCGAAACTCCTCCACGAGACAGATCGGCGTCTCAAAGAGAAATCCCAGCATCGGCATGTAGCCCTTCACCCCGTGATAGCTCCACCGCGCATCCTGCTTCTCCGCCTCGATCAGCGTCGCATCCACGTCCAGCGTGTAGGTCTCGTGCCCATCGTGGCGCAGGAGCCGAGCATTGAGGGTGTCCCGCACCTGCCCCAACCCCACAAGCCCAGCTCGCCCCGTCTCTGGGTTCCCCATCCGTCGCAGCCAATCACCCACCGTATCGGGATCGGGGATCGCCTCGCGGTCCAGCAGCCGCAGGAGCCCCGCCTCGCGCGTCAACTCCCATAGGTCCTCCAAACACCGGCCCCCGCCTGGAGCATGAGGATCAACCGATCCACAAAGACCGACGGGGCATAGCCCCGGTTGCTGCCCGGTCTGGGCAGATACCGATCCACCAACCCGCAGAGCCCTAGGCCGTGATTGAACTCCGCCACGAGCGCCAACCCGCCATGCGCCGTCAGAGGTTCTTCAGTCCGTTCCAGTTTGAATCCGAATACCGTTTGTCGTACCATGGCGCTCACCTTGTCGGTTAACGGTTGCGTGTCGCAATGCACCCGTTATATCCGCGCCCCGCGCGGCCGACAAGGTGTTTTTCTGCCTCCTGTCCAATTCCTATCGCTGTTTTAGGGACCACGTTGAACCAGCCCGAAATCCCGTGCTAGACTCCTGCCCGGTCGGGCGATTAGCTCAGTGGCAGAGCGCTTCCTTCACACGGAAGAGGCCACAGGTTCGATACCTGTATCGCCCACCATGTCTTGCCCGCCGATGGCCTATCTCCTGAGAAACGTTAACTTTTCCCGAACAAGCCAAACTCTCGAATTCTGGACAGAAACGAAGGTGTCGGCTACACTTCTCATTGTCTGTGTGATGCAGCCAGGTTTGAGACTCCTGTGATGAGTATCGAAACAAGCGAGGTCATAATGATGAAATCGACATCGACGGTGATTGGAATCATGATGCTGGCTCTGGTCGCAACAGGCTGCAGTACGACACATCAACAGGCTGTGGCTGCAGAGGACAAGGAATACACGCCTCCAACAAGTATTTATAATATTCTGGACAGCACCGCATTGGTCTATTCCAATCCGGCGGCGGGATCGGCCATTAACGACCATCCACTGCGGTGGGTCGGGTTCATTCTGCACCCGGTTGGTCATGCGTTTGACTACGGGATTAATCGCCCGATGTATACGCTTGGTGGCACCTCTCCTTATCTCCACGGATATACTGCCGAAGATAGTATGCTCGACGCACAACGCCAGTAGGGATCTTAGGGAGTTAGTTGACGATCAGGCCCGCTCTTCTCTGAAGAGCGGGCCTTTTCATTTCCCCTTCGCGAAGCCCCCCTCAAATCGTGTATGGTTCTTCCGAGAGGCTTCGCGCATGAACATCTCAAGGCCCCTGATATCGTTCTGCTTGGTACTAACACTCGGCTTACCCGTAGGCTGTGGTTCATCTGCCCCGGTGCGGCCCCCTCTCCCACCCTCGGCAACCGATCTTGTCTTGTTGGCTTCGACGGCACTGTGTGAACGCAAAGCCGACTTCTTGAACAACCATTCTTCTTCGACGCATACGGTGAGCGATTGGGGAAGTGGCCAGGAGCTCACGATTCCACCAGAGCGGAGTGCTTCGCACGGAGAGGAATCCTATTTCTTCGATGAAGACGGGGTCTTGGTTGGAGCGCTCTTCTCGTTTCCTAGAGGGCTGGATCTCCACCCGTATTCCGTGCTCCGGCATACGCTCTCTCAGCTGAAACCGTCTCTCGAGTTCTATTTGAACGTGGCTCAACTGGAAGCTCGGAAGAACATGGAGAGCAGTGCGCTGCTGGAAACCGGCGATGAGAAAAGTACGACGCAGTATCTGGTTTCTGATCTTCGGGAACATCCGATCCTACTCCAGGCCTCTTTCACCATCGACCCGTATGTACGGCTATTCTCTCCCTATCGACGCGAGTTTCTTGATCGGCTCCGCAAGCCTGTTGGAGACAAGGGAGGCCAGAACATCGAAAGTCAGGGGATCGAGGACAGTGAACCATTCTCATCGCTTCAGCAGTTTGCGCGTGGCCAGACTGCTCAACTCGCCTACTGTGGTGCGAAGAACTATGACATTGCCGCGGATGCGTATCAGAAGTCCATCACCAGCGGATTTACGAATTCGGTGTGGCTTGCGGAAGCTCACCATAAGCTTGGCGTCGCGTGGCAGGCGAAAGGCCAACTTGCGAAAGCCAAAGCCGAATTGCTGAGGTCACTGGACCTTCGACCCAACATCCCAGAGGTGCTGAACAATCTCGGCACCATCGAGATCGGCCTTGGAGATAAAGCCCGAGGTGTAAGCCTGTTTGAAAGAGCCATCGTTCTACGGCCCAACTATGCGCTCGCTCGGTACAACCTTGCTGAGGCGACTGAGACGACGAATCCCAAACGCGCGCTCTCGGAATACGAAACCTACCTCGCCATTGTGGAAGGAATTCCCGATGAAGCTGATCGGATTGCGCATGTGAAGGAACGCCTCAAGGCTTTAAAGCAATAGGCCTCATTCCCTCCGAAATACGCCGTACTATCTTCTCCGCAGAAACGAGTAATTGTTGGACCTTTGTCACCTTCCCTGAATGAAACTCTTGGCCTTGGGGGCATGCTGCTGAATCACTTCACGCTGTCCACTGTAGGCCGAGTCGCCCCATACCCGCGTCTCCTGGCCATGCAGTAGTTTGGGCAACATCTGGCTGTCATG
>JAOUHJ010000044.1 GCA_029865225.1 Nitrospira sp. | reverse complement strand
GTTGCTCCCGGAATATGAAGGTGATCCTGTCCGTATCAGACAGATATTGACCAATCTGATCGGCAACGCCATCAAGTTTACGACTCGGGGTCAGATCACGCTCCACATCACCGTGGATGAAGATTCGCTCAGCACCACAACATTGTGCCTACAAGTCCAGGATACGGGGATTGGAATCGAGCCGGCCGTGCAGGAAAAACTCTTCATGCCGTTCATGCAGGCCGACGGCTCGACCACACGAAGGTACGGTGGAACGGGACTCGGGCTGGCGATTGTGAAGCAACTGGCCCAACTGATGGGTGGGACGGTGGGCATCGATAGCGTGCTCGGGCAAGGGTCGATAGTTTGGTGCACGATTCAACTTAAGAAACCGGCCACCCAAACGCTCCTCGCGAAAGCGGGCTAGCGTATCATCTGCGAAATCTGAGGAAGGTGTCTCGTGGCGACGGATGATACCAATCGGCGCATTCTTGTCGTGGATGACAATCCGTCGATCCATAACGACTTCCGGAGGATTCTTCAAATCGAGCCGGAATGGGAGCCTCTTGAGCGTGCCCGTTCCACACTATTCGATGAAGTGAACCGTCTTCCCTCTCATGAACCGTTTGACGTGGATTGTATCGATCAAGGTCAGGCCGCGGTAGCGATGGTCCAGACGGCATGCAAAGAAGGTCGACCGTATGCTGTTGCATTTGTCGATATGAGGATGCCGCCAGGATGGGACGGCTTGGAAACCATCGAACACCTCTGGAAAGCGGACGCCAGACTGCAGGTCGTCATCTGCACGGCCTATTCCGATCAACCTTGGGACAAAATCAGAGAACGGATAGGGAGAACCGACAAGTTACTGATCCTGCAGAAGCCATTTAACGGGATCGAAGCCTTACAGCTGGCCACCGCCCTGTGCCGGAAATGGGATTTGGCCAACAAGGCTGCCGGACAGCTGAATGAGTTAAGTCGCCTGGTCGAAGAGCGCACGGCGGAGCTCCAACGGGCGAACCAGCAGCTCACGGAATTCAATGACGCCTTGGTGCGAAGCGTGGCAAATCTCGAGTTCGCACAAGCAGAAATTCTCCAGAAGAATGGTGAGTTGGAGCGACTGGCCTCTCGCGATCCGCTGACTGGCTGTTTGAACCGCCGCGCGTTTTACGCAGCGTTCGAGCAGGCCTTCGGCAAGAGCCGGGAACAGGGCCATGAGCTGTGCTGTCTGATGGTCGACATCGACCATTTTAAACGCGTGAATGACCAATACGGACATGCCATCGGAGATCAAGCCATCCAAGCGGTCGCCAGCTGTCTCTCTGCAGGGTTGCGGTTGACTGATACGGTTGGGCGGTACGGAGGAGAAGAGTTCTGCCTCATGTTCACGCGTACGACGTTGGCCGAGGCCTCTGATCTGGCGGAACGGGTACGGATTCGGATCGCCATAGAGGCAGGCAGCAGAGTGCGAATGACGTCAGGATTGACACTGACCGTGAGTATTGGAGTGTCGACCAGTGCCTTAGGAGCACGGACCCCTTTGGAGTTGATCGATCAAGCTGATAAGGCGCTATATGCGGCCAAAGAGGCAGGGCGGAATTGTGTTATGGTGATGGACGTGTTGGTCCCAGGGCTTCATCCTTCCGAGCAACTTGAACTTCAAGTCCGCCGGGTTACTCCACGCTCAAGTTCACCGGCAAGATGATACGCCATCCAATTCTGGGCGTTGTGATGAACGAGTACGAGGGGAATCGAAGAGCGTCGTTCTGTTGATCCTGCCCGATACGACACGACGTCTGATCCGCTTCTTGAATCCGAGAAGTGTATAATGGCTTACGGATGACGCGTCTCTTTAGCCATTTCCAATCCTCGGTCGGTAGCAAAGTGTTGTTGGCCCTGAGCGGGCTCGGCCTCGTCAGCTATGTCATCTTCCACATGTTGGGAAATCTTCAGGTATTCGAAGGACCCCATGCGCTCAATCGCTATGCGGCGCTTCTCCGTGAAATGCCAATCTTGCTCTGGACAGCCCGTGTCGGGTTGCTGGGCATTGTTGTCCTGCACATCGTACTGGCCCTCCAGCTCAGCTTGCGAAACCATCGTGCTCGCCCGATCGGTTACGCGGTCCGCCGATATCGCCGAGCATCCGTTGCTTCCCGCACAATGGCGGCTTCCGGGGCGGTGCTCTTGCTCTTCATTATATTCCACCTGTTGCATCTGACGGCTGGCATCATTGATCCGTCCGCTTCCGACCGTTTGGACGTGGAAGGCCATCGTGATGTCTACGGGAAGATTGTCCATGCCTTTCAGAATCCATTGATCGTGGCGCTCTACGTTGTGGGCCAGCTGGGGCTTGGCTTGCATGTCAATCATGCCGTGTCCAGTAGCTTACAGACCCTTGGGCTCGAACATGCGGCGCTGAATCGACTGTTCAAGGCTGCCGGTCCTTCGGTCGCGCTGTTGGTGATCCTTGGCAATGTCGCCATCATCGTCGCAGTCTTCGTGGGGATCGTGCGGTGATCACGAAACTTGACTCCAAGATTCCATCCGGGCCACTGGAAAGCAAATGGGACCGGCATCGGTTCAGTGAAAGATTGGTCAGTCCCAATAACAAACGGAAACTCACCGTGATTGTCGTCGGCACCGGGCTGGCCGGTGCGAGCGCGGCTTCAACCTTAGGACAGCTTGGCTATCAAGTGGAATGCTTTTGTTTCCACGACAGTCCCCGTCGCGCGCACAGTATTGCGGCCCAAGGAGGCATCAATGCGGCGAAAAACTATCAAGACGATGGCGATAGCGTGGGGCGATTGTTTTATGACACGATCAAAGGAGGAGATTTTCGCTCGCGCGAAGCAAACGTCTATCGACTCGCTCAAATCAGTGGGCAAATCATCGATCAGTGTGTCGCGCTCGGCATCCCGTTTGCCAGAGAATATGGCGGGCAGCTGGCGAACCGGTCTTTTGGTGGCGTTCAAGTCTCCCGTACTTTTTACTGTCGAGGGCAGACTGGGCAGCAGCTACTCTTGGGTGCCTATTCTGCACTCTGTTGGCAGATCGAACGTGGTCAAGTCACGATGCGTCCACGTACGGAAATGCTCGACTTGATCGTGGTCGACGGCCAGGCTCGTGGCATTGTGGTTCGGGATTTGGTCACCGGACGCATCAGTATCCATACCGCTCATGTAGTCGTGCTTGCGACGGGAGGCTATAGCAATGTGTACTATCTCTCGACCAATGCGAGCGGGAGTAACGTCACGGCTACGTACCGAGCCTGGAAACAAGGCGCGGCATTTGCCAATCCATGTTTTACACAGATTCACCCGACGGCAATTCCTCCGAGTGACGCCTATCAGGCGAAGTTGACGCTCATGTCCGAGTCACTCCGGAACGACGGACGCTTGTGGGTGCCGAAGATGCTGGGCGATATCCGCGCTCCGCGTGATATCTCGGAAGGAGAACGCGATTATTTCCTCGAGCGTCGGTATCCGCGATTTGGGAATCTTGCTCCGCGGGACATCGCGTCACGCGCGGTGAAGGCCGTGTGCGACGAAGGGCGTGGCGTCGGTCCGAACGGGCACGGTGTGTACCTCGATTTCGCCGGTGTGGTCGAGCAACAAGGGCTCGATGTCGTGTCTGAACGGTATGGCAACCTCTTCGAAATGTATCACCGCATTACAGGGGAAGATGCCTATCATGCACCCATGCGGATTTATCCAGCGCCTCATTACACGATGGGGGGGCTCTGGGTGGATTACAATCTGATGAGCACGATTCCTGGACTGTTTGTGATCGGGGAAGCTAACTTCGCGGACCATGGCGCTAATCGGTTGGGAGCCAGTTCCCTGATGCAAGGACTGGGAGATGGCTATTTCATCCTGCCGTATACGATCGGTCATTACTTGGCGACTGCGAAGCTCCCACCTGTTACAGAAGATCACGCGGAAGCCCGCGAGGCACATCATCGTGTGTTGAACCGTATGGCGCGCCTGTTGGCCGCGAAAGGTCGTCGAACAGCTGCCTCATTTCACCGAAAGCTCGGCAGCCTCTTGTGGAATTATTGTGGCATGTCTCGCAATGAAACAGGGTTGAAACTGGCGCTCTCGTCGATCCCAACACTTCGGGAAGAGTTTTGGCGTGACGTTGTCGTTCCGGGAACAGGTGACTCCTTCAACCAGGAGCTAGAGTATGCCGGACGAGTGGCGGACTATCTGGAGTTCGCTGAGCTGCTCTGCCACGACGCGTGGCATCGTCAAGAATCATGCGGGGCGCACTTTCGCGAAGAGTATCAGACGGGAGATGGCGAGCCAAAACGGGATGACGCCCGCTTCTCGCACGTTGCGGCATGGGAGTACCGGGAAGGGGCGAGTCCTATATTGCACAAGGAGCCGCTGGCCTTCGAATTCGTGCAGCCGACGACGAGAAGTTATCAGTGATCGGTGACGAGGAAGTGAGATGAAGCAGAGAAGAGCCGGGGATCGGTACACATCATGAGATTCACGTTGAACATCTGGCGCCAGAATGGACCGAACGAGAACGGTCGGTTTATCAGCTATGAGGCTTACGATGTGAGCCCGAGGATGTCCTTCCTTGAAATGCTCGACGGCGTCAATCAGGGGTTGGTAGCTAACGGGGAAGAGCCTGTGGCATTCGAACATGATTGTCGCGAAGGTATCTGCGGAAGTTGTTCGCTGGTCATCGACGGCATCCCGCATGGCCCGGACCGTGGCATCACCACCTGCCAGCTGTACATGCGACGGTTTCCAGATGGGGCCATCATCACGATCGAGCCGTGGCGAGCCGCGGCCTTTCCGATCGTCAAAGACTTGGTGGTTGATCGCAGTGCCCTCGATCGAGTCATGCAAGCCGGCGGGTATGTTTCCGTCAACACTGGTGGGGCGGTGGATGGGAATGCGTTGCTCATCGGGAAGGATCAGGCAGAGACCGCCATGGATGCGGCGTCATGCATCGGTTGTGGAGCCTGTGTCGCAGCCTGTAAGAATGCTTCAGCGATGCTGTTTGTTGCGGCGAAGGTCTCCCATCTCGCCCTCTTACCGCAAGGGAAGCCTGAACGAACAGGCCGTGTGACCGCCATGATCGAGGCCATGGACCGGGAGGGTTTCGGGTCCTGCGGCAATCAGTACGAATGTGAGGCGGTCTGTCCGAAACGTATTAGTGTACGCTTCATTGCTACTCTCAATCGCGAATATCGTCGTGCCGGTATCGTAGAATCCGCCCTTCCGAATGCGTCGGAGTCTCCGCACGCGGAGTCCGTCTAGGGGACCCCTTCATAGTGTGGAGGCGTTCTCTTCCACCCACACCATGGCATGAAACGGCCATGGTGGCCGATTGTTCCAGATGGCAATCAACTTGACTGTCCGAGAAAGGCCTTTATAGTGCCTAGAAGGAGCCGTGTCTGCCTGGGCTTAAGGGAGATCATACGGTATGCGTCGCCAGATAGCCTGTCCACAATGTCGAGAGGGTGGGGCGATCCGTGTACTGTCGCAATCACCGAGCGAGTTTCTTGCCGCTCTGATCTGGATGGCGCCGTTCGAGTGTCAACACTGCCTTCATCGGTTTCTGGCTCGGCGTATGAGCATGGGGAGGTCCCACTCGCGAGAACGTCGCGAACATCTCCGTATTCCCGTCAAGCTCTGTCTCTCGTTTTCGGGAGGAAAAGTCAGGGGTGAGGGTACCGTGATGGATCTGTCTCTAGGCGGCTGTGTGATCAAGAGCGAGACCCGCGTGCATGTTGACGATATTTTCTATCTGGAGATCATCCTCGTCGAGAATGAGCCTCCCGTCGAGGTTGCCGCGATGGTTCGGTCGGTCGGTGCGCGCGGGATTGCATTCAAGTTCCTGCGAAAGGCTCAAGAGAACAAGCGGCTGCTGACGTTCATTCACTCCCGTACCGGCTCCACCTCGTCCATTCTCCCGAAGGCCGTCGAACCGGCGATAGCAGGCCAGCCCCACTCCTTGTGAAATTCTGGGTCCCTCCCGCGCAGATAATACCGGGTCGTCGGTCATCAATCGCCTGTCGGACTTAAAGGCCGTCCGGTCCCGCGAACGCCTTCCTGCTCGACATACAACCTCTTGACCGACATATCTTCATGATTATCCCCGTGGTAGCATAATCGTCCGAGGAGGCCGCATTGCATTTGGCAGGGTTCAAGGAGGGAACGATGAAGCGTACTTCGTGGAAAGCGATGGCAATCGGCATCGCCATGATCAGTATAGTGCCCGTGTCGGGTTGTGGGTACAACGATTTGCAGGGATTAGACGAGGATACCAAGGCGGCGTGGAGTGAGGTGATCAATCAGTACCAGCGTCGCGCAGATCTTATCCCCAATCTTGTCGCGACTGTCAAAGGGTACGCAGCTCACGAAAAGGAGACCCTTGAAGGAGTCGTGAACGCCCGAGCCAAAGCCACGGGCATTCAAGTGACGCCGGAGGTGCTGAAAGATCCTGCGGCATTTGAAGTCTTTCAGCAAGCTCAAGCCGGTCTGACGTCGGCATTGGGGCGACTGATCGCGATCGCCGAAAACTATCCGAACCTCAAGGCCGATCAAAACTTCAGGGATCTCCAAAGTCAGCTGGAAGGAACGGAAAATCGGATTACGGTGGCCCGGAAGCGATATATCGATCGGGTCGCAGAGTACAACAAGATGGTCCGATATTTCCCAACCAACCTCACGGCCAAGTTCTTGCTGAATTTGGCCGAACGGCCCAACTTTACAGTGGCCGATGAGAGTGCAGTGGCCAAGCCGCCGGAAGTGAAGTTTTGACGCAAAGGTGAGGTGGAGGAGACGTTGACACGACGAGGAGCCAGCCGCCTGGCATTGGCCTGTTATCTGGCGGGCGCGACGTTCTTATCCACCCTCTCTGCCGCTGTGCTCGATGTGCCTCAGTTGACGGGGCGGGTGATCGATCTTGCCCACATCTTGCCGAAGTCCACGGTGGAGTCCTTGACGGCTCGACTGGCGGCGCATGAGGCGCAATCGAGCAACCAAGCGGCCGTCTTGATTGTTCCTTCGCTCCAAGGCGATTCGATCGAAGAATTTTCCCATCGAGTGGCAACGACCTGGAAGCTCGGTCAGAAAGGCACGGATAACGGCGTCCTGTTGTTGGTGGCGATTGGTGAACGTAAAGTTCGGATCGAAGTCGGGTACGGGTTGGAAGGGGTGTTGACCGATGCCCGATCGGCGCAGATCATCAGAAATGAGATTGTCCCTCGCTTCCGCGCGGGTGATATGCCGGGTGGGGTTGCGGAGGGGGTCAATGCCATTTTGAAAACCATTGAGGGAACCTACCAGGCATCGGAACGACCGACCTCTCAGCACGACAATGACCTTGTGGGGCAGGTTGTCGTGGCGGTCATGGTGGGACTGGTCGTCGGGCTCATCTTCACGAATGTCCATAAATTCGTCGGGCCCCTGGCCGGTGCGGGGATCTCGACGTTGCTGGCTCCTTGGCTTCTTCCGGCGCTTGTTGCAAGTGGTGTGACCTTTCTTCTGCTGCTGGCCATCGGTGCATCGGGTGCAGGAGGAAGGACCACGCGGTCACGAGGGATGGACGATTGGATTTGGTACAGTAGCCGGGGCGGTGGATGGGGTGGAGGGTCGTTCGGTGGCGGTGGGTTTGGAGGGGGAGGAGGCGATTTCGGAGGAGGGGGGGCCAGTGGAAACTGGTAAGAGACTGCAACTCACGGACGAGGAGCGTGAACGGGTCAGTCTGGCCGTACAGGCAGTGGAACAAGGGACCAGCGCTGAAATCGTTCCCATGATCGTAAGCCGATCGGGGCTCTATCGGGAGGTGCGATATCGCATGGGATTACTCCTTTCACTCTTGACGCTCACGATCCTGCTCACCGCTGAAATAGCGTGGCTTCCCTGGGGGTGGCATGCGTATAACGCGGCGTGGTTGGTATTGACGACCATGTTGGCCTACGGTGTGGGCGCGTGGGTGGGTACCTGGGCACCTATCATTCGCCTGCTCACGTCGTCGGAGAGAATGCGTCACAAAGTGAGGCTTCGGGCCGAACGGGCGTTCGCCAAGCATGCGATCACGCGGACTCGTGAAGGCACCGGAGTCTTGATTATGGTATCGCTCCTGGAGCATCAGATTTACGTTTTGGCTGATCAACCCTTGTTTCAACAAGTTCCGGTCGAGCGGTGGTCGTCAGTCGTCGAGGCTGCCGTCAACCGATTGAAAACAGGCGATATTGTCGGAGGGTTATGCCAGAGTATTCAGGCATGTGGCGTGCTGCTTGCCGCAGTCTGCCCTGGTCGTCTAGGCGACAATCCCAATGAATTGTCGAATGAATTAGTCCACGAGCCGTAGGACTTTCCCTCCCAGGCCTCCAAGACACTCAATAAAAATCCTGTTCCAACCGATAGATAAGAGACTCGGCGTGACCGTTCGGCTAGGCTGGACCAATATCGACAAGGAGGGAGTCTCGCTATGTGGAAGCAAGAAGAGGCGGTAGCAGGAGAAGAGGATCGAGAACGGGATCGGGAACGAGAAAGAGAGCGTGAACGGTGGATGGAAGACAGACGTGGTCCGACAAAGGGTGGTCCATCCCTTCCTGCTGAGGTGGCTTTCGTCGGAAAGGATGTTGAGTTCAAAGGTGTGATCACGTATTCCGGCACCGTCCGGATTGATGGGGCGTTGGACGGTGAAATCCATACGGACGGCGGGTTGCTCGTGGGGCCTGAGGCGGTCTTGAAGGCCAAAGTGACGGCTGGAACCGTGGTCTGTCATGGAAACATCACGGGGGACATTGTCGCGACGAACCAGATCGTGCTTTGTGCCCCGGCTGTTGTGCAAGGCAGCCTAACGGCTCCTGTGCTGTCGATGGAGGAAGGCGTCGTGTTCAACGGTACCTTGGAGATGAAGCCACAAGCCAAGGCTGAGGGGTTGCGTGAAGTGGGACCGTATGTCGGCACGGCATCCAATCGCCCCCAGATCAGACTCGCGGCATAGACGGCTTTGTTGAAACACTCCTGGCGCGAGATGCAATAAGCGCCAGGAGTTGGTTATTCTCTGCTTGAACCTTCATTGTCTGTGTCCCCCCGATGATCAGCCGGTAGCTTTCTCACAATATTCCCACTCCATAGACGGCTTGCTGTCGTTCCGCTAGAATCCCGTTCATGTCAGAACCCACCGTGACGTCCGGCGCTCCACCTCAGCTCCAGGATGAGAATCAATCAGTCGTCAAAGCGGCTGGGATGATCGGCGTTGCCACGTTTTCCAGTCGTGTTCTTGGGTTTATTCGTGACATGGTCCTCGCCGGCCTTTTCGGTGCCACTCCGGCTGCGGACGCCTTTTTCGTGGCCTATCGCATTCCAAACCTGCTCCGCGAACTCTTTGCCGAAGGGTCGATGTCCGCTGCCTTCATTCCCGTCTTTACCGAGTATCACACGATCAAGTCGAAACAGGATGCCTGGGAGCTGGCGAGTGCGGCCTTTACGACGCTTCTGACGATTGTGACGGCCGTCACCCTGCTTGGGATTCTCGGGGCTCCCTGGATTGCGTGGCTCATCGGATGGGGGTTTCATGATGATCCGGAGAAAATGACCTTGACCGTTGTGCTCACACGAGTCATGTTCCCCTACCTTATTTTCATTAGTCTCGCTGCCTTGGCGATGGGGATCTTGAATTCCCTGCGAGCCTTTGCGGCTCCCGCGTTTTCTCCGGTGTTTTTCAATATCTTCATCATCGGGTGCGCGATGTTTCTCGCGCCAACCTTACCGGAACCTATCCTTGGGGTGGCCATCGGTGTCGTTGCCGGTGGTGCGGCCCAGTTTGCGATGCAGTTGCCGGGGCTCAAGACTCGTAGGATGCTATTCGGGTTCAAGTTCAATCCTGGCCATCCAGGCGTGCGGAAGGTCGGCCGGCTGATGATTCCGTCGCTGCTCGGTTTGTCGGTGACCCAAATCAATATCACTGTCAGCACGATTCTGGGGTCGTTTTTTGCCGGCGGCCCAACCTACTTATTTTATGGTATGAGACTGATCCAGTTTCCTCTCGGGATTTTCGGCGTGGCGCTGGCGACGGCGATCCTGCCGACCCTGTCGGCGCAAGCGGCACGCGGTGCGATGGACGAACTGCGTACGACGCTTGGGTTTGGTTTGCGGATGATTTTTTTCATCATCCTCCCGGCGATGGTGGGGTTGATCCTGTTGCGAACGCCGATCGTGCACCTCTTCTTCGAGCACGGGACGTTTACAGCGCATGACACGGCTGAAACGGCCTTTGCCGTTCTGTGCTATGCCTTGGGCCTCTGGGCGTTCGCCGGTGTGCGTATCATTGTGTCGGCGTTCTATTCCATGAAGGATACGACCACCCCGGCAATCTCGGCGGCGATTGCAGTGGTGGCGAATATTGTGCTGTCAGTGGCCCTGATGTCACATCTTGGGGCGGCAGGACTGGCCCTCGCCACAGCTCTGGCTGCGATGATCAACGGCGGAATTCTCGTGATCATTTTAAATCGTCGACTGGGGGGCGTGGAGTGGAACTCGGTCATTCGCTCGGCCGGCCGAGTGTTGGCAGGCTGTGTCCCGATTGCCTTGGCCTGTTGGTGGGTGGCTGGGGCAGAGATATGGACGCATTCAGCTGAGTGGATCGGAAAATCTGCGATGCTTGCGGTCGCGATCGGATTCAGTGTCATCGGGTATCTTGGAGTGCATGCCTGGTTTCGATCGGAAGAGCTTGGTGTCGTATGGGGCATGGTCCAGAAAAAGCTTGGCAGATTTGCAAAGTAGCGGGAGGCGATGCATGCAGCAGATGATGATCTTCCAATCACCGTGGGGATGGATGGGGGTGGCGGAGTCATCGAAAGGGGTTCACACCATCGTCTTGCCGAAACGGTCGAAGCGAGCCGTCGAATCGGAACTTAGCGCACAGTCCCATGCGCCTGTGCAACCGGGAGGGTCGGCTCGACTGGAGGCTGCCCGTCGGCAGCTACTCGACTATCTTGCTGGGAAACGGGACACGTTTGATGTACCGCTTGATCTCTCTTACGGTACGATATTTCAACGTCAGGTGTGGCGGACCTTGCAACGTGTGCCGTACGGCAAGCTTCGATCGTATCAGTGGATTGCCGCGCGAGTGGGTGGACCGCACTATGCCCGTGCGGTGGGGAACGCGGTCGGGGCGAATCCGCTCCCGATCATGATTCCGTGTCACCGGATTGTTGCACACGATGCTTCACTCGGTGGATTCTCGGGAGGGCTTCCCATGAAACGGAAGTTGTTATCCCTTGAAGGAACATTGACTCAGTTGTTACGAGGGTGATTCGAAACGATGAAGGCACTCCTGCAGCGTGTAACGACGGCGTCGGTGACAGTTGATGGCTCGGTCGTTGGGCAGATTCAAGATGGCTTACTGGTTCTCTTGGGTGTTGCCAAAGGTGATCAGGAATCGGACGCATGCTTTGTAGTCGATAAGATCAGAAACCTCCGTATTTTCTCGGATGATCAGGGCAAGATGAATCGTTCTCTCTCGGACGTGGGTGGTGCCGTGCTCTTGGTCTCTCAGTTCACACTTCTCGGGAGCACCACCAACGGGCGCCGACCGAGTTTCGACGAAGCCGCCGCGCCTGATCAGGCCAAACGGCTGTATGACCAGGTTGCGAAGAGGCTGAGTGAAAGTGGGACAAAAGTCGAAATGGGAGTCTTTGCGGCCCATATGCAGGTCGCCTTAGTGAACGACGGCCCGGTAACCTTTATGGTAGACAGTCGGCAGGGACGCTAGGTCGACTCAAGGTTGAGCCACGCATCTCCGATACTAATGCACAAGAGTAGAACCCGTTTCACGGCTGAGATCTGGTATACTGAGCTCAAGCGTTATCAGCCTCGCAGGAGGTGGCGATGGGTACTCCAGTTCCTCCACGTCATCCACTCCGGCAACTCTTTGGCGCGTTGACCGAGAAAAGTTTTACGGAGCACCTCGGTTGGCCCGACGCCAAGATCACTTCCTATGTCTCCAATCTCCTGGTCGATTTTACCCACACGGATCAACTCTATAAGATTCGAGACCGGCGGAATCAACCAGTGGATACGGTTGTCGATCTCTTATTTGAATCGGAGGTTATGCTCGAAGCCCAATCGTTGGATCGCGAGCAGGAAGTTCATCGTCATATCGGGGACTTCACGCTCTTCATGGCCGGATTGTTTCCTGAGTACCTACGCCGGCTCAAAACGGTCGGGCGTATCTATCACAAAGATTTCCTTGTCGACTACGTGAAGACGGGCAAACGGTCGTATGGGATTGTTGCGCAGATCGGGCGCGATGATGCCGAAACCAGTTTACCTGTGTTTCAGAAGTTGTCGGAGAATTTTGAACTCTGTGTAACAGGATTAGGTTTTGTGCGGTCGGATCTGGATCGCATGCAGAATCCTGCCTATCGGAAGACTCGGGATCTCCTCCTGAATTGAACTCAATTCGTCCTATTATCCTCGCTCACGGGGGCGCCGGTTCCCGATCCATGACCGTACAGCAGTCTGCCTGCCTACGAGCCGCCTTGCAGGTCGGCTATGCGTGGCTTGAGCGAGGGAGTTCGGCTCTTCTTGCCGTTGAGCAGACCATCCGCGTGCTCGAGCGCAGCGGGCTTTTCAATGCGGGAAAAGGGTCGAAGCTCCAGCTTGATGGTATGCGACGGATGGACGCGTCTATCATGGAAGGGCACCAGCTTCGCGCCGGCGCGGTTGCCTCCGTTGAAGGGATAATCCATCCAATTACCGCTGCGCGCTTGGTCATGGAGCGCACGCCACACGTGTTACTTGTCGGCCCATCGGCCGGGCGCTTTGCGCGTCACTTCAGGCTTGAGTCTCAGCGTCCTGCGAGAAAGCTGCGCCGATACTCTCTGGAATCGGTGCTCAGAAGGTATGGAGAAAGTCACGGGCATGGCACGGTCGGGGCCGTCGCATTGGATCAAACCGGCACCGTTGCCGCTGGAGCGTCGACCGGGGGGATCGAGGTCATGCTACCCGGGCGAGTTGGGGACACGCCAATTATCGGTTGCGGGGTGTATGCTGATAACGAGACTGGGGCGGTATCGATGACCGGGTGGGGTGAGAGCATTATTCGCTTGGCGGTGGCCAAAACAATTTGTGAGCAGTTAGAAGATGGGAAGGGGCCTGCCACGGCAGCCAGGCGTGTGTTACATAGACTGGTCACTCGAATCAACGGATCTGCCGGCTGTCTGGTCCTCACTCCTGACAGGCGATTCGCTATTCATCATTCCACCTCTCATATGATGGCGGGATGGTGGGGTGGGAAGGGAGAACCGACTGTAAGGGACAGGTTTCAATGAATCACAGTGTGTTTCATCTCGCTTTTCCGATTCATGACGTGGACGCCACGCTTCGGTTCTATGTCGATGGGCTCGGTTGCGCGGTCGGTCGGCGCACGACGCAGGCCGTCACGCTCGGCCTTGCAGGCCATCAACTCGTCGCGCATGTCGTGCCGAAACTGCCATCGAAACAGCAGGGTATCTATCCTCGGCATTTCGGGTTGATCTTTCTGTCGCAGGAGGAATGGCAGGCTCTGGCGGATCGGGCGAAGGAGAGAGGACTGGCCTTCTATCAACAACCCCGGGTGCGTTTTCCTGGGACCCGCATCGAACACCGTACGTTCTTTCTGGAAGATCCCTCTCACAACTTGCTTGAGTTCAAACACTACACCTACGAATCAGCCATCTTCGGAGAACAAGAGTGCAGTCAAATCGGCGACTCTTCTGAGCCTTCATCGTAACGATGAATCGGGTGATCCTAGCCATCGGCGAATGGTGCGGTGTGCATGGGATGGCGGTCGATCCATTTCCGAATGCGGTCATGGCGGCGTGTAAGGAAATTCGTTTTTCGCAGGGGGTCGTATCGGCGCGGGGACGGCAAGATCGCCGCCAGCCAGGCGGCCTCGTCGGCCGTCAGGTCGCGCGAGGGTTTCTTAAAGTGGTGACGGGCGGCGGCTTCAGCGCCATAGACGCCTTTCCCCCATTCGGCTATGTTGAGATAGAGCTCGAGAATGCGTTTCTTCGTCAGGTGTCGTTCGAGCGAGCGCGTAATCAACGCTTCCCGCGCTTTTCTTACGAGGGATCGTTCGGATGACAGGTAAAGGTTTTTCGCCAGTTGCTGAGTGATGGTGCTCCCGCCTCGTTTCAATTGCCCTGCTTCTAGATTGGAGAGCGCGGCGCCACGGATGCCTTCCCAGTCGAATCCCTCGTGGGTAAAGAACGACGCATCTTCGGCCGCCACGACGGCATGACGAAGATGGGGGGAGATCCGTGAAAGTGGCACCCACACCCAATGCCGTCCGATGGACCGCCCCTGTTGCTTGGCCTGAGCCTCGCGTGCGTCCATCAGCGCCGTCGATGTGGGGTTGGTTTGCGCGAGAAGTCCGACATCGGGAAGGGTGATCAGCCAGCTGAGTCCGATGACCCCCAAGGGAAGTCCTATGAGCCCCGTGCCCCAGAGCAGTCCTCGGGCTCCCCTGCGTGGTCCGGTTGACTTGGATGGAGGAGGATCGTATGTGTAGTACCGTCGAAAGACCACATTGCGACGTGAGTTTCGTCTTGGATTCATCAGCAAGCCTGACGGCATGAAAATCGTATCGGCTGAGTTTATCAAAAGTTGTGTCTCTCCCGAACAGTTTCCTCAAGGTGAGCTCGACGAGATTGCCTTTGTCGGACGTTCCAATGTGGGGAAGTCCTCGCTGATCAATTCATTACTCAATCGCCGGGACCTCGCGAAAGTCAGTCGGACCCCGGGGAAAACGAGGGCCATTAACGTGTTTCGCATTTCGACCTCCGATCCCAATCTGGACCGGTTTTACCTTGTGGACTTGCCGGGGTATGGATTTGCCAAGGTCTCACGATCGCTCCGTTTGCAATGGGGACCGTTGATGGACGGCTATCTCGTCGACCGAGAGTCACTGCGTGGAGTCGTGGTATTGGTGGATTGTCGAGTCGTCACCGAACAGGATCGTCAGACCATTGCCTGGCTTCGATCGATCCGGCGAACTACGCTTGTCGTGGCGACGAAAGTCGATAAGCTAAAGCCCAGCGAACGGGTGCGGACCCTCAAACACACGCATCGGGATCTCGGACTCGCCCAAGGAGAAACGTTGATTCCGTACTCGTCGGTGACCGGGGACGGACGGGAGTGGGTATGGGGAGCCCTACGCGATCTCATCGGCGGGCATCATCCAGAGGGTTCGTGACCTTTCCCACGCGAAGAGGCTGATGGCTCTGACGGAGGGCGTGGTATGCGCTAGAACTTGATTTCGATGTAGGCTTTGTTCTTAAGATCCACCAGCCAGGACTGATACATGTCCGCGCTTTTCTGCTGATAGACGAATTCCTGGACTTCCCGTCGAACGTCCTCATAGGGGCGGAACTGCTTCGGCTTTTTATCATCCAGACGGATGATGTGAACCCCTTCGGGACTCTCAAGAATGTCGGAAATACCGCCTGGGACCAAACGGGAGACGGCCTGTTCAATCACGGGCCACAGCTCTCCTTGCCGGACAAATCCGAGCCGTCCACCATGCAGGGAATTGGTCCCGTCCGAATACTGCAGCGCGACATCCTCAAATTTCTCCCCTCGCTTCAGGTCGTCCATGGCTCGGCGGGCTTTGGCGAGTGCGTCGGCCAGGCCGTCCGATGAGCTTGGTTTGATGATGATCTGGCTCAGTTGGTATTCTTCGGGAAAGGCAAATTGCTCACGATGCTCTTGATAGTAACGTTTGAGTTCGGAGTCTCCGACTGTGATGTTGCCACGGATGTGCTGATCTGCGACCCGCATCAGAATGAGCTGATCGCGCACATCTCGGACGTCGTGAGGATTTGTGGAGTCGAAAGACTTGTCTTGTCGCTTCATTTGTTCAAGGGCTTGCCGAACTTCAACGTCCGATACCTCAACCTTGGTGGCCTTGGCTTCTTGTAGCTGTAACCTGCGCTCGATCAATTTCGTCAATGCCATATATTCAGCTGTTTTCAACCGCTGAGTGAGATCATTCCCGTGAAACTCGCGTGAGAGGCGCTCTTGTTCCGCCCTAAACTCACGTTTCACGTCCGACAACATGATCAATTCCGCATTCACGATGGCGACAATGCGATCCTGTAGATGAGCGGCGGAAAAGGGCGGAGGCCAGATTACGATCATCACGAAGGTGAGAACCAACGTGAATCGAATCAAGAATCCTGAGCTCAAGATCGCGCGTGTCATGATTCTTTCATTCGCGGCCAAAGAACGTGAATGGACAATTTTACACGAAAGGGGAGCTGTCTGAAAATCACCAACAGGCTACCGTGCGCCGGTATCCTCAGTAATATAGCGAGAGGCTTCTGCGAAACGAACCGAGGCGTTGGTGCGTATGTCGGCGATCACGTCTTCGAACCGCTTGCGGCGTTTCTCGGCCAGCAACTCCTGCCGAAGCCGTTCCTGTGTCGCAAGGTCGGCTTGAATGATGGCTTCATCGAGGGGAGTCAGCATGACCAAATAATAGCCGTTGTCGGTCTTGATGGGTGCGCTGACCATCCCAGGTTTGAGTGTATGGATGACGTCGTCGACTTCAGGAAGGACGAGCCCTTTGCGGTAGGGCCCGAGGTCTCCCCCGGTCCCTTTGGTTTTTTCATCGATGGAATACCGTTGAGCGAATTTTGCGAAGTTACCGCCTCGATTGATCTGCATCTCGAGATCTTTTGCCGCATAGACGTTGGACAGCAGCATGATCGAAATATTGACTTTTAATGGGTCTAAGAGCTCGCTGGCGTGGCTCTCGTAGTATGCGGACAGTTCCTCTTGCGTCAGCTCCACCTTGGTTTGAAGCTTGTCCTTCAAAAGCTCATCCAGGATCAACTGCTCCTTATATCGCTGAGTCTTGTCGCGAATGGAATCATCTCGATCGAGTCCTCGGCGTCGAGCCTCTTGCAGGAGCAGTTCTTTAGTAATGAGCTCATCGAGGAATTGTCGTTTCCCGCCTTCCTTCTCGTAGCGAGACTTCGTCGCCTGCGAGAGCTCGTCCCAGCGAAGGTCGAATTCTCCCTGCGTGATGGCTCGTCCGTTGACCAGGGCGACAACTGGTTCTTCCTGCCGTTCTCCACATCCCGACATTCCAATCCCTGACCCGGTTAGGATTCCGGTCAGGAGCAGAGAAATAACGGCTGTTCTGTGGAGAATGAGGAATCCAATTCGTTTCATGCCGCTGGGTACATGTGGGGCTCTATCACGAGGTAGTCGCATTCTGCTTCAAGCTCTTGGTATCACAGAGATCAAGGCTTTGCAAGGTTGCGTTGAGTTCTGAGAAGAGCAATGGCCAGTCGTCATGGCGCAGTTGAAGTTCAAAGGAGAGGGGGCTCAGGAACCGTAGCCGCTTTTTGAGTTGGTCCATCAATCGGTGGATAGCACTTTCGGGGATGGTAGCCTTGGGCTGGAAGACGATCTTTGCCGATTGGCCGTGCACCTCGATCGAGGTCAGGCGAAGCCGTTTGGCATGTGTTCGAAGTTGCATCACTTCGAGGAGCCGTTCAACGGGCTCCGGAGCGGGGCCGTAGCGGTCCTGTATTTCTCCATGCAGGAGGGCCAACTCGCCGACCTGGTCACAGGCCGTCAGCCGTTTATAGAGGGACAGCCGTTGGTGTGGGTCGGCAACATACTGCTCCGGAATAAAGGCGGACACGGGTAGTTGAAGGGTCGGGTCGGGTTCCTCTTCTACGATCTGGCCCTTCAACCGTTGAACGGCCTGTTCCACCATTTGCATGTACAGGTCCAGGCCGATCGCTGCGATATGTCCGGATTGCTGCTTGCCCAGGAGATTGCCGGCTCCTCGAATCTCGAGGTCTGCCGCGGCGATACGGAAGCCCGATCCAAGTTCAGTGAACTGCTGAATGGCGATCAATCGTTTCTGCGCATCGCCGGTGAGCGTGCCTTCGTCTGGAATCAAAAAGTACGCATAGGCTTGCTCTCCACCGCGCCCGACTCGTCCACGCAACTGATACAATTGCGCGAGGCCGAACTGGTCGGCACGATTCACGATGATGGTGTTCGCGTTTGGGACATCAAGCCCCGACTGAATGATGGCAGACGCGATCAAGACATCCGCCTCACGTTTCACAAATTTGAGCATCACGGCTTCCAAGGTTTTGGCATCCATCTGACCGTGGGCCATGACCATGCGCGCTTGGGGAATCAACTGCTGCAACCAGGCCCCGATCCGCTCCAGCGATTCCACTCTGTTGTGGACGAAATACACTTGTCCTCCTCGCCCGAGCTCACGGAGGATGGCGTCACGCACCGCTTTATCGCTCGACCGGATCACGCCCGTCTTGATGGCTAATCGACCGGCCGGTGGAGTGTCGATGATGGAGAGATCGCGGACACTCGACATGGCCATCTGAAGGGTGCGTGGAATTGGAGTGGCGGTGAGCGTGAGGACATCGACTTGCGTGCGGAGTTGTTTGAGCCGTTCCTTGTGCTTGACGCCGAACCACTGTTCTTCATCGATGATCACGAGGCCGAGGTGCCGAAACGTCACGTCTTTTTGGAGGAGGCGATGTGTCCCGATCACCACATCGATGGTACCTGCCGCGCAATCCTTGAGGATCGCTTTTGTCTCTCGAGGGGATTGGAAACGTGAAAGCAATGCCACCTTCATGGGGAAGGGAGCGAAGCGTTCGGAAAAGTTCTCGTAGTGTTGATGAGCAAGCAGAGTCGTCGGGACCAGAACGGCCACTTGTCGATCGTGCTCGACGGCTTTGAAGGCGGCCCGCATGGCCACTTCCGTTTTCCCATATCCAACGTCTCCACAGATGAGCCGATCCATGGGTCGCGTCGCTTCCATATCCCGACCGATGTCTTCGATGGCCTTCAGTTGGTCGGGTGTTTCCTCATACTCAAAGGCCGCTTCAAATTCGTGATAGAGGGTTGTGGAGGTGCCATACGCGTTTCGTTTCACCAGCTCGCGGTTGGCGTAGAGATCGATCAATTCTTGGGCCATTTCCTCGATGTCTTTCTTCACGCGTGCGGTCGTCTTGGCCCAACTGGTGCCACCCAATCGATCAAGTCGTGGGACATGGCTCTCGGCTCCGCTGTATCGCTGCACTTGATTTAAGCGGTCAAGCGGGACATAGAGGGTATCCCCGCCGGAAAACTCCAAAATCAGGTAGTCGCTCTCGAAGTCCTGGACGACGAGACGTTTCAACCCTCGATATTTGGCGATCCCATGTTGGACATGGACGACATAATCACCCACATTGAGGTCTTCCAAGGAGGAGAGAAACGTGGCCGTCCGGCTTTTCGGCTGAGGTTTATGACGTGCTCCCTTGGCGAACAGTTCTTCTTCGGTCAACAGCGCAAGTCGAAGGTCTCCCGAGAGAAATCCAGCTGAAAGATCACCATGCAACACATAAAACGGAAGTTTGCCGGTGCTCCGACTCGGCCACAGCGAAGGCTTCCAGGGGTCGGCCGGCAGATCATGTTCTCGAAGGAGGGCAAGCAAACGGTCCACTTGCCCTCGGCTCCGCGCGACCAGCACGACTCGATGCTCATTCCGGAGTCCTTCCAAGAGAGTCAGCGTTTGACTGAAGGCTGTGCCTCGAATCCCAAGCCCGATGGTGCCGGGAGCTTGAGCAGGAAATGAAAACGTCGGACTCCATGCGGCATTCGGAGGAGCCAACGGCTCCAAGGCCAGGATCGGCCAGGCAGCGATTCGTTCTTGGATCTCCTGCCAGCTCAGAAAGAGTCGCTCGGGAGAGGGGTACGGGTTTCCCGCAAACCTGTCGACGTGACGCAGATATCCATCATCGATCTTGTTCCACGTCGCTTCACAGGCTTGCTTCAGCGTCTCAGGCTGATTGAACGCGAGGACAGGTGGCCTGCTGAGATAGTCGAAGAGGCTATCCATGGAAGAGTAGAGGTCGGGCCCTCTCCACTCCGCGTCTGCTTGGATGGGGGCGGCTGCGTCCGAGGCGTCGGGTGGGCGGATGAATTCCCGTGCTGGTAAGACCCAGGCATCCTTGAGTTTCATGACGGAGGTCTGTGTCGCAGGGTCGAACAACCGGATCGACTCGACTTGATCGCCGAGAAATTCGATGCGCAACGGATTGGCATAGGCCGTGGAGAAGATATCGACAATTCCGCCACGGATGCTGAACTCTCCAGGAATTTCCACGACGGAAACTCGGCGGTATCCCAAACGGAGGAGGTCGGCCGTGAGTGATTCACGCTCGAAGGTCGCAGCCGTCTCGAAATGAAAGATCGCCTGTTCGAGGACCGCGCGGGGGATCAAGCGATGCATGGCTGTGGTGATCGACGTGATGAGCATGGAGGGTGGATTGGTCAGCAGTCGATGCAGCGTCGTCATCCGGCGTGCGATCAACCCGACATGCGGAGCGGTCGCTTCATAGGGAAGCGTTTCCCACTCGGGGAACCAGGCCAGATCGTCGACGGGGAGGCCGATGAGTTCACGGAAAAAACATAGGTCGTCGAAGAGTCGTTCGGCAGATTCGTCGCTCTCTGTCACCACGACCCATGGGCTGGATTCGACAGATGCACTCTGTTGAGTGGCTCGAAGCAATGTTAAGGCGCAGGCTGCCGTAGACCCATGCACCCCGAGAAGACACGCACGCGCCTTCTCGTGCTCGAGTGAGGAGTGAAGCGGAGCGAGCCAGGGGTGTGTGTGAGAGTTCGAGTCAGACACGTGTTATTTCGCGGCAGATCGGATGCGTTCAAGGAGCCCTGTGGTCGAGAGGCCGGGAACAAGAGGAATCGTCTTGACGACACCGCCGCGGGCTTCGACGATGTCTCGACCGATAATTCGATCGATGGCCCAATCGCCACCTTTGACCAGGACATCCGGTTGAACAGAGGTGATGACTCGGAGAGGGTCCGACTCGCTAAATATGATGACATAGTCCACACAGCCTAATGCGGCCAGCACCTCGGCACGTTGGGCTTCCGGAACGATCGGTCGGTCAGGCGCTTTGTCGAGGCTGCGCACGGACGCATCGCTGTTGACTCCAACGACCAGGACATCGCCAAGCTCTCGGGCCGCCTGCAGATACCGCGTATGCCCGATATGCATCAAGTCAAAGCAGCCGTTGGTGAAGACAATCCGTTTTCCCGTTCCCCGCTCAGCAGACAGGGCGGACAGAAGTTGATCGAGCGGCCGAATCTTCGTGATCATGAGGCCATCATACCGTGGTGGTGGTTGTCAGTGGAAGAGCGAGAGCGTGGGTGGAGCCCTTCCCGACTTCCTTGGCCGGTTTGTGAGAGGTGTGGTCCGTGTGGGCGGCTCCCAGCCTCAAGTCGTCAATAAACGGACCGATACAGCACGTAACGGGTTCTAAGGCCCGAAAGCGGACATCGTTCAGCACGATGGGTGTGCCCAGAACATGATAACGAGCATGGACAGTATGAGTGTCGTGTGGATCTTGGCGGCCGTGAACGTCCTGTTCATGGTTCCTTTGATCCTCCTCCTCTTCTGTCGCTCCAAACGGGCACAGGACGAGTGGCTCCGTGCTGAGACGGAGAGGGTTGGTCTGCAAGAGAACGAACGTCGATTGCGAAGTATTCTCCAAGCAGAGCCTCAAGGCATTCTGGTGCTTGGGCTTGATTACCAGGTGCTCCAGGTCAACCCAGCCGGTTGTGTGCTCTTTGACGCAGGTTTTTCGGAGGAAATCATTGGGAAAGATTTTCGAGACTACATCCATCCAAACGATCGTTCTCAGATCGAAGCCATGCAGAGAACGGCTCGAGACGGGCATGAAAGTTGTGCAAAGGGACGACTGACCGGGTTGTCGGGGTATACCCGGTGGGTCGACATCACGTCCGTCCCTCTTCCCGGGGATGATGGGGTGGTGCAAGCCGTGCTCAGCGTGGTTCGGGATGTGACGGAGCAGAAGCGTGCGGATCGTCGGCAGGCCCTCCAGCATGCCGTGACCAAAGTTCTGGCTTCGACCTCCACCATGGAACAAGCGGTTCCCGACCTTCTGCAGGCCATCGTGATGAGTCTCGATTGGCAGGTCGGCGTGTTCTGGCGCGTACAAGGGGACCGGCAAGCCATCATCTGCGAGCAGAACTGGGCCATCGATACCACCGCGGTGCAGGAGTTCCTCCGGGTGAGTCGGGAACAGGCGTATGTGTCGGGAAACGATATTCCGGGACGCTGCTGGGCACGCGGCGAGCCCTTGTGGGTGGAAGATGTCGTGGGAGACCCCGTGTTTACGCGAGGAGCCGTCGGGGACACGGGAACGTTGCGCGCGGCCTGCGCGTTTCCTATTTGGTTGAGGGCCAACGTGTACGGGATCATGGAGTTTTTCAGCAAGGAGGCCTATGCGGAAGACCGGGATCTCTTGAGGTCTCTGGGGACGGCAGGACGTCAGATTGGGCTTTTCGTCGAACGGACAGAAGTGGAAGCCGCACTCCATGAGAATGAGGCCCGCACTCGTCTGATCATCGATACGGCGCTTGATGCCGTGATTACCACAGATCATACCGGGGCAATTACCGAATGGAACACGCAAGCCGAGGCGCTATTTGGATGGTCTGTGGTGGAAGCCAGTGGACGTAATCTGGCAGAGACCATCATCTCGCCATCCGATCGGGCACGTTACCGGGAGTATGTGCACCATCTGCTCGATCCCAGCGAGAGGTCCATGTCGAACCAGTTGGTTGAGCTGATGGGTCTTCGACGCGACGGCCAGGCATTTCCTGTTGAAATTGCGATGAGGCCATTACCTATCGAAGGATCGCTCATCTTCAGCGCTTTTATTCGAGACATCACGGGCCGGAAGGAAGCGGAACGGGCGTTGCAAGGCTACGCCGAACAATTGGAATCCATCAATCGGCAGCTGGACACCGCATTGACCGAAGCCAAGGCCGCGACGGAAGCCAAGTCGTCGTTCTTGGCGACCATGAGTCATGAAATCCGCACCCCGATGAACGGGGTAATAGGGATGACAAATATCTTGCTCGACACCTCACTCACCGATGAACAGCGGGACTATGCGGAAACGATACAGACGTGTGGCGACCATCTGATGACGATCTTGAACGACATTCTCGATTTTTCCAAAATTGAAGCGGGAAAACTAAATCTGGAGGTGATCGCTTTCGATCTCCGTCTCGTCATTGATGAGTCATTGGATCTCGTCGCGGAACGGGCTTCCTCCAAGAACCTGAATGTGGCCTGTCTCTTCCATGCTGACGTGCCGCGGGATTTGCTGGGTGATCCTGGGCGCGTACGGCAGGTGGTGATGAACTTGATCTCAAATGCGATTAAATTTACGGACAGCGGTGATGTGATCGTCGAAGTGACGGCCGAATCACGATCATCGGAGGAGGCGACTATTCGGGTGGCGATCACAGACACCGGTATCGGGATCTCCGATGAAGCTCGGGAACGGCTCTTTCAGTCATTCAGCCAAGCCGATGGGTCTACGACGAGAAAATATGGAGGGACAGGGCTGGGTCTCGCCATTTGCAAACGACTGGTTGAGATGATGGGAGGCACCATTGGAGTGATGAGCCGGGTCGGGCAGGGGAGTTGCTTTTGGTTCACGGTGAACCTGCGCAGACAAGCGGCGGGTGAGCAAGGTATGAACCCAGCGACCGTGGTATTGGCGGGTCTCCGTGTGTTGATCGTGGATGAGAAGGCCATCAACCAAAGAAGCTTGGAGCAGATGACTAGGAAGTGGGGCATGCAACCTACCTGTGTTCAAAGCGGCTCTGAGGCGTTAGATCGCTTGAATCAACATTCCGAGGATCTTCCATTTGACCTGGTGCTGCTGGATCTGGATATGGGTTCGACTGATGGAGTTGAATTGGCTCGGGCGATAACAGGGCGAACAGAAGAGGCTCGGCCTCGACTGGTGCTGCTGACCTCGCTGGGGCGACGCGGAGATGCGAAGATGGCTAAAGAAGCCGGCGTCGCCGCCTATCTGACGAAGCCGATTCGGGATCGACAGTTACACGATTGTCTTGTTGCGGTCATGACGCAAGGTCAAACTCGCTCACAGGTCTGTGCTCAGGAGGGCGCCCTTCCACTCATCACTCGGCATTCGCTTGCCGAAACCGAGGCCAAAGTGGACCTTCGTATTCTGCTGGCCGAGGACAACGTAGTGAATCAGAAGGTAGCTGTTCGTCTTTTCCAGCGGTTGGGCTATCGAGTCGACGTAGTCGGCAATGGACGTGAAGTGGTCGAAGCGCTTTCGCGCAAACAGTACGATGTCGTGTTTATGGATTGCCAGATGCCGGAAATGGACGGCTTTGAAGCCACCCACGTCATCCGCGGGAGAGAACGCTCGGCCAGAGTCCCGATCGTTGCCATGACGGCGAATGCCATGCAGGGAGATCGCGAACGGTGCCTGGCGGCGGGGATGGATGACTATCTCTCGAAACCCATTTCGGTTGAGGCGTTGGCGGGGGCACTCGAGCGGGTCGTGCAGGAGGGCAGACGCGTTCGGCTCAAGAACAGCCAAGAAGCAGCGTAATGCACAGTCTTTCCCGAATGAAGCGCTACATCAATAATTGTAGGGCCAGCTGTTGAGGCTCCCCGGTGGATCGGTTCGCTTGAGCCGATGAACTCCAAAGTGTGGCGGGGTGAGGTCGATGCTCAGCGAGATGGCCGGGCACTAAGAGTTCTTGTAAGGAACCTCGGCAGACACCGCAGCGATGGCGGCCTGGTTGGATTGTTTTTCGCTGCCGTCTATAGATCCGTCCACAGTCTGTGCATCGCCAGGTAAATCGCGACAAGGCCAGAACTTCCTGTTCCAGCGAGTGGTAGGTCGTGATCGCCACTTCTCCCGTACGATTCATCTCCGTCATCTTTTGCAAGAAGGCTAGTCCATGATTAGGTCGACGCTTTAAGAGATCGAATTGCCATTGATGAATCATTTCATGAGCGATGGTGTTCAGGAGTTCCTGCTCCGCATAGGGTGTTCGGGCACCAAGCCGTACGAAGAGCGGGAGCGACAAGCGAATTTCACGACAGTCCTGCCCCATTGACGTTCGTGGCCCTCCACGGCTGGTGAACATCCCGACAGAGGAGGTGAGGCGAGGACTCCACACAATGGCGATCGATGGAAGAGAGCCGGAAAAATATCGGCCATTCAGGTAGTGCCAACGAGTCTGCAATTCCTCTGATGTCGGGAGCACCCAGGTTGTCTCATGAGGCGAGCGCTGCCTCATCCTATCTCCTCGATCACCGCCGCGGCGAGCAATGGGAGCATGATCTCGTGGTGGCCCGTCAAGGAATAACCCTGGCCACCCTTCTGCGTGGGACGCCGCACGACGTTGGTCTGGGGACGGTAGTGAGAAAGGAAATCCATGTTCACGGTCGTGATGTTCGTGATCGGGTGACCGAGGTTTCGGCCCAATGACAAGGTTTTTAGGAAGACCTCGGGAAGGATCACGGACGACCCGATATTCATGTACACGCCGCCCTCCATTCCAGCGACGACGGCAGTGAGACGTCTGAAGTCGAGCAGCGACGTGGCTCCGATGGCCGCTCCGTCCGCGGAAGGATGCATGTGAATGATGTCGGTGCCAATCGCCACATGAACGGTGACCGGGGTGCCGAGTCGTGCCCCGGTGGCCAGGATACTAGTGCCGCAATTCCGAAATTGCGCGGCAGCGTGGTTCATGTAGCGCCCAATGGCCTCGCCCAGCCCATAGCCTTCCTTGGCGCCGTCGGTGATGGCGTCATTCAAGATCCGTCCCGTTTCTTCCGCCATTCCAAATCGACCTTCATCGATTTCCGCATCGACCTCTTCAGAGGTGTGACCCAGAAAGGCTAATTCGAAGTCGTGAATAATCCCAGCTCCGTTCATGGCGACGGCCGTCACGATGCCTCGCTGCATCAGATCGGTGATGATCGGCGCAAGGCCCACCTTGATGACATGGGCTCCGATCCCGACGATGACCGGACGGCGCTTTCGATGGGCTTTCACGATAGCACGGGTGACGGCGCGCAACGTCTTGACGGCGAGGATGTCGGGAAGGCTGGAATAGAATGTCGAAAACGATTTCCCGGGCTTCCATGGTGTCGCGAAGTCCGCGAGCCGCACCTTGCTATGCCGTTTCTTCAACGGATAGGTCTTGAGGTCCGATACGTTGATCGGAGGGATCAAGAAAGGAAGGCGGGGCGAGGGAGTCCGATCAGGACGTTTTCCCAAGCAGGTGATCCTCCACCAATTCGCACAGGACGTGGCCGAGTGTAATATGGCTTTCTTGGATGCGCGAGGTGACCGTGGACGGTACGACAAACGGAAAGTCCACGAGGCCGGCAAGCTTGCCACCGGACGCTCCGGTCCAGGCAACTGTCGTCAGGCCACATTCACGTGCAGCGGCGATTCCCTTCAACACATTCGGAGAATTTCCGCTGGTGCTGATGCCGATGGCGACGTCACCGGCTTTCCCATGCGCTCGCACCTGGCGGGCGAAGAGTTCCTCATATCCATAGTCATTGGCGATACAGGTAATGGCGGCGATATCCGTTGCCAGCGCAATGGCAGGTAACGGCATCCGCTCTCGTTGGTATCGACCGACAAACTCCGCCGCGATGTGGGCCGCGTCGGTCGAGCTTCCCCCGTTCCCAAAGAGCAGAACTTTGTTGCCGCTGGTGAAGGCCTTCGCGATGACTGTGGCCACCTGGACGATGCGGTCGGCGTGGTCACGCGCAAACTGCTGCTTGACGTGAGCGCTGTCCGCAAAGGCCGTCAACACAACCGTTTGCATGGACGCGATTCTAGGGAAGGGTCTCTAGGCTGTCAAGCGAGAGAATCGCTTCACCGTCCCGCGACATCAAATTGAACGTGGTTGAGTGCGATGATATAGTCGTAGCGTAATGGTTCAAGATCAACCCATCAAAGCACTTGTGCTCACGTTGGTCGATGACGCGGCCTCGGCGGTCTATTCGATCAATCGACTCAAGCCGGAAGCGTTGTGCTTTGTGTTGCCGGAGGGAAGCAAATCGGTGGTGGAGTCGGCGATCCAGCCGAATATTCAGCAGATGCCGAGAAAGTGGGATTGGATTGTCTTGGCCGATACCGCTGAGTTCCCTTCAGTGTATCAATCCCTTGCACGGTCACTTCCGGACCTCGTGCGGAACTGGGAGGTACAGCCGGGGGAACTGGTGGTGGATGTGAGTGGTGCGACCCCCTCGATAGCAGCGGCGCTCTCCCTCGTGACGTTACCGTGGACTTCCCGGCTGGTTGAACTCAGCCAGGCTCGTGAAGGCCTGGAAGGTGATCGGGTCGAAGTTGGCTCAAGGACGCTGGTGTGGACGCAGAGTAACCCCTGGGATGAGCAGGCGACGGTAT
>JAOUHJ010000042.1 GCA_029865225.1 Nitrospira sp. | reverse complement strand
TATTCCCCAGATCTGAACCCCATCGAACATGATTTCGCCGCCCTCAAGAAACGCCGGGAGTATCAGGAGCAGGCCACCCTCGACGACATTGTAAAAGCCTATCACTGATGACAGGCTTAGCTATAGGAGCGGATTGTGCCGACCGATGAAGAAGTTTTGAGCTACTGCCAAATGTTCCATTGCGACGATCAGGGCTGGGATATTGGATTTACCGATAGCTCCAATCCGTTTTATCTATTTTCAAAAGTGAACGTGAGGTTGTTACTGTTGGCGCCGTCCGCCCTACGATGCGACAAGAGCATCCCCTCATGATCGCTCTGGAGGCGGATATGTGGGTTCTTATGCCAATAACCGCAACAGGGAACCGGGGCTCGATTCAGGCATCATGAAGACGAAGCCGTCTCGCATTGCCCCGCTGACCATCGACGAAATAACGACTGATATAAAATTTCGCGACCCATATTCGTCGAGGAGCATGTTTTCTTTACCTTGGGAGGGTGATGAATGAAAACGAGAATTTCGGCGATGATTTGTCTCCTCTGTGTCCTCGGCTATCCTCTCTCCGCGTCAGCGGAAGATGAGCTCCCGACAATCTCGTCCGGTACGATCGAGCCCTATATGTCCTTTATGGCGGGTGTGTCGATTCCGTTCAGCCAGGATGCCACGTTTCTTGACGGGACGCAGCCTCGGGTGATCGAGGATGTCGACTATTCGATGAAACAGTCGATCGGTGGCAACGGGGGGATTTGGTTTCCGACCAGAGACAAGTTGATGGGATTCGATCTCGGCGGTGAAATCGAAGGCTATATTTGGTATCCGGACGTGGACTGCTGTCGGGAAAATTTTAATGGGCAGACTATAAACGGAGCGTTCGAGGGTACCACGACTGAAATACAAGGCATCTACATCGGGGCCAATCTTATGATTCGAAGACCGATGGGGATTTCCGAGGCCTACCCAAATGGGCGGTGGCATCCGTACGTCGGGATCGGCGGTGGAGCGCATCAGCTTGCGATGAGGCCGGGTGGAGCCCGGGGAGCTACGGGTGCGTCGCCTCTCGCCGACCAGCGGCATACGGCTCCCGCGTTTCAGGCAAAGGGAGGGCTCAAGGTATTTCTCTTCAAGTACGTGGCGGCGTTTGCCGAGGCGAAGTACACCCATGCCTTTCACGACGGGCTGACGACGGATCGGTACGGGCTGTCCAATCCCATATTCAGCGACCCTGAAACTGGTCTAATTGTCAATCCATATGAATCCACGATCAGAACAATCCATGTGCATGCGGGTTTGTCGATTCATTTTGATATCAAGCCATAGGGTCTTGTGTGGATCACACCGATTCTTGACGTCGGTGTGGGAGTAAAGGGTTAGAAGGTGGTCAGTCCTAGAAGCAACGGCTTTCATAGGATTGGCCATTTCTTTTGCTGCAGCTCTTCCGTTTCTCTTTCCCTTAGACCTTCCCAAAGGTTTTCTCAAAAAACTCCTTCACCTTCCCCATGTGCTCCTCAATATCCGACTTGAGGTGTTTTGCTCCCGCCTGCCAATCATCGGTGGTATACCCGACGCGGCGAGCCAGGAAGATAAATTCGTCGGAATCGATCGGTGGGAGGACGCGGTCTTTGGCATTGCCTCGAACCATCCGAAGGCCGTCGATGAGCATGCGGATGAAAAAATAGGCCTTCCGCAGGTCCTCGCCGTCTTGTCTGGTCACGAGCCCACAGTCCACGAGGGCCGCTAAGGCCTGCATGGTGTTGGGAGTTCGCAGGGTTGCGAGTCTGTGGCCATGCATGATCTGGAGGTACTGGATGGCATATTCGATATCGACGATGCCTCCAGGGCTATGTTTGAGGTTCACCGTGCCGCGTTCGACGAACTCTTTCAATTGTTGCCGGCGCAAGTCGAGCGCAGTGCGCAGATCCCAGGGTTTGCCGCTGTACACGTAGCTGTCGCGATGGGTTTCGACACGTTTGCCGAGTGTGGGATCGCCGGCCACATGCCGTAGTTTGATCAAGGATTGGCGTTCAAATGGGGCAGCCAGACCACGGTCGCTGTAGTATTTTGTAATTTCGTCGAAGGGGTTGGTCAGGGATCCCTTTCCGCCGTGGGGCCGAAGGCGCACATCAAGGTGGAAAATGCCTTCTTGTTTCGCATCGATCCACTGCAGCAGCTCGTGCCCCAACCGTTCGAAGTATTCGCTGTTCTCGATCGGATTTTTGCCATTAGTGCGACCCGCGTCGCCATAGACGAACATCACCTCGATATCAGAGGCATAACCCAGCTCTCGACCGCCGAATTTGCCCAAGCCGAGCACGGTGAACGGGCAGGGCTTCTTGTTTGCCAAGCGTGGTGGACCGTACAGCTTGTTCAACTTGGTTTGACAATCTTTCAAGCTCCGATCGACGATGACTTCGGCGAGCTGCGTCAAGGCAGCTGAGAAATCAGGCAACGTGGTATCTGTCTCGACGATGTGTTTCATGTCGATACGAAAGAGTTCGCGGTCCTTAAACCCATTCAGTGCCGCTTTCCGTGCTTCGTCGGTCTTTGCCTGCGTGACCAGACGATCAAGTTCCCGGCGCAGCGTGGCTCGTGGCCTCATGAGGGGCGCATCGCGATAGTCTTGTAAGAGAGGCAGCAGGTTGCTGTATTGGAGGCGAAGAAAATCTTCCCAGAGAAAATCGCTGGCTCCAAGCAGACGGGCCAGCAGCGGAAAGGTTTTCTTGTCGCTGAGAAAGGCCAAGGCTTGTTGCTGGGCTTTTCCTTTCGCCTGTTGCATGGTGAGGTCGAGAAACTGGTCGAAGGCCTCCAATGCCTTCGTCGGATCAGGGGCCCAGGTGAGGGCGTGGGTGAACTGCTTGATGAGGACGGCCGTCAGGCGCAGCTGCTGTTGATCGGTCGCATCGGTGAGCTTCTGGCCGTGGCGGTTACGGACATAGAATCGGTCGTGGATCTTCCCCTTCTCCACGTCGAACTGTGCCTTGGAAATATAGATATTGCGCATCGCGAGGGCATTGGCGAAGGCATAGAGGAAAGCCGGTGTGTCGTCCGACCGGATTTCCATGACCGTGTCCATAGCGGACTGACTGTTGTCGAACGTGATCTGTACAGGAAGGAGCAGACCGCTGAATGATCCGCGATGTTTGCCGAGCTGTTCGACAAGATGTCGATTGACTGCAAGCCGTGCATCCTCGAATCGTCCTTTGTCGAGCAACGCGATGATCGAGTGGAGCTCCTCCTCCAATTGAGCCTGTTGCGTTGAGCCCCATTCTTCCCCAGGAACCGGCAGAACGCGAAACACATCAACGATCTTTTTTCTGCTCAGACCGGGGGTTCCCTTCGTGTGGGCCCTCGGACGATGTCCGGTCCAACTTGTGCGGGATGGCGGAGGGGTAACCTGTTCGGAAAACGTATAGATGTCACCTTCTTCAATATTCAAACCAAAGGCCGACAGCAGGCCGCAAATCATGGCGAATTCAGAGAAGTAGTCGTAGGCGACGACCGTGATCTCAAACCGCGTGTCCTGCTGTTCGGAACAGGCGATCGTGCAAGGGTGGTCGAAATCCAGCTGCGCCGCCAATCGGACGTGTCCGGCGATCGTCGCTGCTTCGAACCGCTGGAAGTATTCCGGATCCATGCGGCTGAAAAAATCTTGAAGGATGTCCTCCGCAACGTTCGAGCACAGTGGGCGAACGCTGTTGAGGAGAGCGGTGCGGTCGGGGGAGCCGATGGACATAGGGGTCAGTATACCCGAATGGTTTCGTTGTGCGTAGGGAAAGCTGCCAGTATAATGCCGCGCCATGGCTCGACGAATCTCACGACCTCCAGTGTCGTCCCGGCAGTCTCCTCTCAAAGCTGCTGGCCTCAAACCGGATCCCAGGCCTGTCCTGATGGCCGAGAAACGGGATCCTGATGGGGCGCGTGCGGTGTTATCGGCCTATGGCCTGCGTGATCCCGATCAGGCCGACCGTAACCTCAATGCCATGGCAGGCGATCCCATCCAACGGCGGCGGCTAGCCGACATCCTCCCGATGATGTTGGAATCGATTTCCAGGACTGCCGACCCTGATCAGGCGCTGAATCACTGGGAACGCATGTTGGGGAGCGTGTCCCGCACCTCATTTCTCGACTACTTGCGTACATGGCCTCGTATGCTTGATCTGCTCTGTGCCATTTTCGGCAACAGCGATGCCTTGACCTTTACCCTCCTCAGGGACACGACGCTGGTTTATTGGTTGGCTGAGGAGAAAGTGTTATCCAAACCGCCGACGAGAAAGGGGCTGGAACGCGCGCTTCAGGAAAGCATCGGGCATCTCACATCCAAGGAAGTGAAGTTGGATGCGTTGCGTCGATTTCGACGGCGCGAGATGTTACGCATCGGCGTCCGAGACCTACTCCGGCTTGCCACGGTGCCGGAGACCACTGGTTCGTTGTCGGACTTGGCCAGCCTACTGATTCATGCCGCCTATGAGATTGTCGATGCCGATTTGAAGCAGCAGTACGGCGTGCCCATGCATCAAAATCGGCAGGGGCGATGGGTAGAAACCAGGTTCGCCGTTATCGGGATGGGGAAGTTAGGTGGGCACGAGCTCAACTATAGCTCGGATGTAGATCTTCTCTATATCTATGAGTCCGATGATGGGGAGACCAGAGCTCAGGCCCGGAAGCGCGTCGCCGCCCCACCCGGCATTGGTATCTCGAATGAAGAGTATTTCGAAATTCTTTCGCGCGAATTGACCAGAGCGCTCAGCGAGCCCACTCGAGAGGGACATGTGTTTCGGGTTGATTTGCGATTGCGGGCGGAGGGCTCCGTCGGTCAGTTGGCACGGTCACTGGCCAGTTATCAGCGATACTATCTTGCCAGAGGGCAGGTCTGGGAGCGGTTGGCTCTGCTTAAAGCTGCACCGGTGGCTGGCTCACCGGAGCTTGGACAATCCTTTGTGAAGACTGTCAAGCCGTTCATATTCGGAGTCGGCAAGAAGTCGCCGGATCTTGCCGACGCAGCGCTTGTGGTTGAGGAGGTGCGGGCCGTCAAGGACATGATCGACGGAAAAATGGTCGGCCGAGGTCACGAACACCGCAACGTGAAGCTAGGAACGGGCGGGATCAGAGAAATCGAATTCTTCGCCCAGACCCTTCAGGTATTGGCAGGGAAGCAGCTTCCAGCAGTCGTGGATCGAAGCACGCTTGGCGCCTTGGAACGCTTTGCGCGTTGGAAGTTGATTTCAGAGCAAGAGAAGGATGATCTCACGGTGGCGTATGTGTTCTTGCGCGATGTAGAGCATAAACTGCAGATGGTTCATGATCTCCAGACCCATTCACTTCCCGCCGAGATGCAAGAACTGGAGCGTTGCGCGATTCGGATGGGCTATGGCACGGGAGATCGCACGAAGGCAGCGGAGCTCTTTCTCGCCGACCATCAACGATATACGACTGTTGTCCACCGAGCCTTTCAATCTCTTTTTTCTCAGCCGAAGACCTCGCACGTTCTCCAGGCAACGCTTAGAGCTATCAAAGCTAGGTCCTAGGAAGAAGCCGTACAGAAACACGAAGGGCCCGGCGGTTTCCCGACGGGCCCAGGAATAAGGTGCCAGACACTCGATCTGTGTCGGTAGGGTTTATGGGCTTTCAACGACATTGAGATCCCGTCGCATGCAAGCCTGATTTCCTGGGATTATGACAAGCTTTCCAGCAACTCTAGATCTTTCTTGAGCAACTGATTGACCAGGTCTGTCACGGGCTTCCCATTTCTCTTGGCCAGGCGCTCTAGCCGCTTGTGCATGGGGCCATCCAGATAGATAGGGAAATTCAGCTCAGCTCCCTTGCGGAAAAACTTTCCTCGGACTGCCCGTGAGAAGTCGTATTCTCGTTTCACCTCCTGACGGTCCGTTGCTTGTTAGGGCTCTGGCGAAGCCAGCGAGCAGTGGCCAGCACTAGTTGTCCTCATCGATTCTGTGTAGCAGATCGTCATAGACCGTTTTTCTGTGCCTGACGGCTAGAATCAACACGTCATCTTTCCCCAACTTGTAGACCACCCTATAATCTCCAACGCGAAGTTTCCAATAGCCTTTGAGGGTTTTCCGAAGAGGCACTCCGTATTGGTGGGGTTGAAGAGTCAGGCGAGATTCAATGGCAGTGGCAATCCGATGGCGAAGGTTGCGCGGGATGTTCGGGGTATCTTCCTCACCGACAGCGGGATGGTAGTGGATGGAGAACGGCACTCAGCGCCTCGGACGTTTCGAAGTGCCCCACACCTCCGCATGCGTCTTTACAGTTTTTGGGTCGAATGTTGCCATCCGTTGCTCGGCAATGTTGGTCAGCACCCGATCCTCTTCCACGTCCAGCGCATCCTTTACCAGGTCGCGGACTTTCAATGACAACGAGATACCATCGCGTTTCGCCCATCGGCGGAGGCCTTGATAGAGCGGTTCGTCGAGCACGACATTTACCCGTGGATTAGTCGCCGGCATGGATCCTCCTACCTTAGAACCTCCAGCAGTGTAACACTTGTGATGCACCTCGACAAGCGTGCATGGGAATCAGTGGAATGTACGCCAGTTCTTGGAGAGAGTGGTGAGGGTAAAAACACGAAGGGCCCGGCGGGTTCCCGCCGAGCCCTTCGTCATGGTTGCTAGCTGTCGGCTATGAGCCGTCAGCTGCTTAGTACATCCCCTCCATGCCGTGGCTGTGCCCGCCACCCGGCATAGCCGGCTCCTTCTTCTCCTCGGGGATTTCGGTGATCATGACTTCGGTCGTGAGCATCAATCCCGCAACACTGGATGCGTTCTGCAGAGCGCATCGAGACACCTTGGTCGGGTCGATGATGCCGGACTTGATCATATCAACGTATTCATCTGTGGCGGCATTGTAGCCACCGTTGACGTTCTTATCTTCCCGAACCTTGCCGACGACCACCGAGGCTTCCGCACCGGCATTTGAGGCGATCTGTCGGAGCGGCTCTTCGAGTGAACGCCGGACGATGTCGAGTCCGACCTTTTGCTCCGCCGGGACATCCTTGATCCCATCGAGTGCCTTGATGCAGCGGAGGTAGGCTGTACCGCCTCCAGGGACGATGCCCTCTTCCACTGCCGCCTTGGTGGCGTGCAGTGCGTCCTCGACGCGAGCCTTTTTCTCCTTCATCTCGGTCTCGGTTGCAGCGCCGACATTGATGACGGCCACGCCGCCCACGATTTTTGCCAGCCGCTCTTGCAGCTTCTCTCGATCGTAGTCAGAAGTGGTCTCTTCGACCTGGGCCTTGATTTGCTTGACGCGCCCTTCAATTTTCTTGGCATCGCCGTAGCCTTCCACGATCGTCGTATTGTCCTTATCGATGGTGACGCGTTTGGCGCGGCCAAGATCGGTCAGCTTGACGTTCTCAAGCTTAATGCCGATGTCTTCGGAAATCACCTGGCCGCCTGTAAGAATGGCGATATCCTCCAGCATGGCCTTACGGCGATCGCCGAAGCCAGGGGCCTTGACAGCAGCTACGTTCAATGTGCCACGCAACTTGTTGACCACAAGGGTGGCGAGCGCTTCACCTTCAACCTCTTCCGCGAGGATGATGAGCGGCTTGCCCATCTTGGCCACTTGTTCGAGCAGCGGAAGAAGGTCCTTCATGCTGCTGATTTTCTTTTCGTTGATCAGGATGAGCGGCTCTTCCAGCGAGCATTCCATGCGCTCGGCGTTGGTGACAAAGTAGGGGGAAATGTATCCGCGATCGAACTGCATGCCCTCGACGACGTCCAGCGAGGTGGTCATCGACTTGGCTTCTTCGACCGTGATCACTCCGTCCTTGCCGACCTTTTCCATGGCTTCCGCAATCAGGTCGCCGATGGTCTTGTCGTTGTTGGCCGAAATGGTTCCGACCTGGGAAATCTCGGTCTTGTTTTGACAGGGTTTGCTGAGCTTCTTCAACTCCGCGATGACCGCCTCGACGGCCTTGTCGATCCCGCGTTTGATTTCCATCGGGTTCGCTCCGGCGGTGATGTTTTTGACACCTTCGCGAAAGATCGCTTGGGCCAGTACCGTTGCGGTGGTGGTTCCGTCCCCAGCGATGTCGCTGGTCTTGCTAGCCACTTCGCGAACCAGCTGAGCACCCATGTTTTCATACGGGTTCTTCAGTTCGACTTCCTTGGCAACGGTCACACCGTCCTTGGTAATGGTCGGGGCGCCGAATTTCTTATCCAAAATCGCATTCCGGCCCTTTGGACCGAGTGTTGCCTTCACGGCGTCTGCGAGCTGGTTTACCCCTTTTAGGATGGAGGCTCGTGCCGCATCGCCGTACATAAGTTGCTTTGCCATTGGGTTCCTCCTGTTATCGTTTTCTATTGGTTCGTCAGCTTGATTTGAGACTGGCGTTTAGCTGGTGAAGATCCCGAGGATATCTTCTTCCTTGAGGATCAAGCACTCTTCATCTTCGATACGAAGTTTGCTGCCCGAGTATTTATCGAACAGGACGTGATCGCCGACCTTGACGTTTTCCACCTTCTTCCCGATCGCTTGGACCACGCCTCGTTGAGGCTTTTCCTTTGCAGAATCAGGCACATAAATCCCACCGGCGGTCTTTTCCAATTCTTCGGTATACGTGACGAACACCCGTTCACCCAAGGGTTGGAACCCCTTCGCGACGTTCTTCTTCTCCTTCGTGGCTGTGCTCATAACAGAACCTCCTCCTCGTGAAAGTTAACTCGTGACGTGTTGACGATTATGTATTGGGGTGAACTCGCTTGAGACCCCGGAAGCCTATGACGGTGTAGAGATAGAGCTTACTTCGTGCAAGTCAAGAGGGGACGCGAGGGAATTTTATCGATGTGCTATTTCCGCCATTGGTAGAAGTTTAGGTAACATAACTCATTGAGAAATAGAAGTTCCAGTGTTTTCCTGGGCAGTTAGGAGATAGGCAAGGAATGGATTTAGGCCCGCAATCGGTCAAAATCCTTGATGTCTTTTTTGACGTACTCTCGAAGGCGTTTGATAATGCGTGCCTCCAGCTGGCGGGTCCGTTCCTTGGTAATTCCGTACTTCTCACCAAGATCATCCAGGGTCAGGGGAGAATCGGACAAGATCCGATTCCTCAGAATATCTTCGTCCCGCTCTTCCAGAGTTTTGATGAATTCAGCCAGTTTAGCCCGAAAGAGCGTCTTGAGTTGATGATCAGCGATCTGTTCGTCAGCCGGTTCTTGGTGGGACGGTAAGACATCGAGGAGCGTGCTCTCCTGATCTTCCCCGATCGGTTGATCGAGCGAAAGTTCCCAGTTGCCGAGGCGCTGGTCCATTTCGACGACGTCGCGTTCGCGCACATTCAGGCGATCGGCCAGCAGTTTCGTATCCGGGGCGAAACCTTCCCGTTCAAGCTTGGCCTTTTCCTTCTTCAAATTATAGAAGAGTTTTCGCTGATCCTGGGTTGTCCCGACCTTGACCAGTCGGAAAGTATGCAGCAGATAACGGAGGATATAGGCACGAGACCACCAGGCGGCATAGGCGTAGAATCGGACGTTTTTCGATGGGTCGAATTTCTTGATGGCATGCATCAGACCGACGTTGCCTTCTTGAATCAGATCCATATGGTCGGCACCGGTATGAAGATATTCGGCTGCGATTGAGACGGAGACCCTTAGGTTGGCCATGATGAGTCTTACCGCGGCCTCGCGGCTGCCATGTGTGTGGTACTCCTGAAAGAGTTGAAGCTCCTCTTCCTTTGTGAGGTAGGGGTATCGGCGTACTTCGGCGAGGTATTGCTGGAGGGCTGTGACCGGGACGACGGCCGTGGTATCGGGTCGCGGGCTCGCTTCCTGATCGGGAAGTGGACTCAGTTCGGCGCTGGCTTGGATATCGTGTAGCTCAGCCGGAGAGGGCTCCAAGTCTTCAGGCTCGTCCGGGAGGGTGTTGGTCTCGTCAAGTATGGGCATGAAAAGGCAGACTACACCAGAATCCTAGGCGGCAACAATGCTGAAAACTGCGTCGAATCGGTGGTGTGGATGTGGATAGGGGGCTATCTGTTGCACCCGTGAACAGGGCTCCCCTATAGTGCTATTCAATCTGGAGGCCGGGCTTGTTCGAGGTTTGGAACATTCTGAGAAGTGGCCATTGGCCCTCGCTGGTAGGAGCGTGGCTCCACCTGACGGTCAGTTTCATGGTGTGGTTGCTTGCCGGGGCGATGAGTCTTTCGCTCGCCCAGGCTTTGCAGCTCAGTGATCAAGAACTTGCCTGGCTGGTCTCTTTGCCGTTACTCAGCGGGGCGGTATTACGGATGGTGGCTGGGTGGAGTGCGGATCAGCTGGGTGCATGGTCGACCGCGCTCGTTATTCTGTTGATAGAGCTGTTGGTGTTGTGTTGGGGATGGTTTGGTGTATCCGGGTATGGAGACGCCCTGGTCTTTTCGATCTGCCTCGGCGTGGCGGGAGCGAGTTTTTCGGTTGCGCTCCCCATTGCAAGCCGTGCCTATCCGCCGCAGGCGCAAGGCCTTGTACTTGGTCTTGTCGCATCAGGGAATATCGGTACCGTCCTCATCTTTTTCTTGGCGCCGCGCTGGGCTGCAGCATCGGATTGGCATCAAGTGTGCGGTATGATGGCTGGCGTGGTTGCGGTGACACTGGTGGCCTTTGTGCTGGCCGTTCCGTCAACCACCCCAGTTCCTGGACTTCAGACCGTGACCTGGTGGCACAATGCAGCGCAGTTAATCCGCCGACGTGCAGCCTATTGGCTCTGTTTCCTCTATGCGGTCACATTCGGCGGGTTTGTGGGGTTGTGTAGTCTGTTGCCGTTGCTGTTGTATGAGGTCTACCGGATTGATGCGATTCAAGCTGGGGCGCTGGTTGCCCTGTGTGGGATCATGGGCAGCCTGATTCGTCCGATCGGTGGCCATGTGGCGGATCGGCAAGGGGGACTACGGACGCTCTATTACGTGTTGCCGGTGATTGCGGGGGCTGTGGTGGCCATTATCAGCCCTTCGCGCACGACGGCTGTCGTGATGATGGTGGTCTCGACAGCGGCCATGGGATTCGGCAATGGCGTGTTGTTCCAGCTCGTCGCAGAATGGTTTCACGAGGACATCGGCTTGGCGTCAGGAGTGGTTGGGGCGTCCGGTGCCGTTGGCGGGTTTCTGCTGCCCATCCTCATCAGTACCGTGAAGGGATTCTCGGGCAGCTACGAACTTGGACTCTGGCTCTTTGCAGGGTTCACAGTGTGCGCGTGGGGAACGGTGATGGTGGGGTTGCGGAGCGACAAGTCTTCACCGGCCGAACTCTCCTCCTGAGTATCTTTCGATGCAAGATCATTCCTCTCATCAAAAAAACATATCAAGGTCCGGTCTGAAATGGTAAATTGACTCCCTTATGCCGACGCCATTCAGCCACATCGAAGATGCCATCCGCGACATCAAGAAGGGAAAGTGCATCATCTTGGTGGATGATGAGGATCGTGAGAACGAGGGGGATCTCGTCGTTGCTGCAGAGAAAGTGACCCCTCAGATTATTAACTTCATGGCCACCCATGCGCGCGGGCTGATTTGTCTGGCTCTGACGCCTGAGCGAGTGGAAGAACTGCAGTTGCCGCAACAGGCCGCGGAGAATACCGCCACGTTTGGCACGGCTTTTACCGTCTCGATCGACGCGCGCAGAGACATTACGACGGGGATTTCGGCTGCGGATCGGGCCACCACGATTCATGTGGCAATCGACCCCAAATCGAAGCCGGGCGATCTCGCTCGACCAGGGCATGTCTTTCCTCTTAAGGCGCAAAAGGGTGGGGTGCTCCGACGCGCGGGGCAGACTGAGGGATCGGTCGACCTGGCCAGATTGGCCGGTCTGCGTCCTGCCGGCGTGATCTGTGAGATCATGAACGTGGACGGCACCATGGCTCGTGTACCCGAGCTGACGAAGTTTGCCAAGACCCATAAGCTGAAGATGGTGACCGTGAAGGCTTTGATCGAATACCGCATGAAGCGGGAGACCTTCGTCAAACGTATGGCGAGTGCGCGGTTGCCGACTACCTTCGGCGAGTTTGAGGCGGTGGCATTCGAGAATCAGATTGATGGTGTGACGCATATTGCGTTGGTCAAGGGCCGCGTCGACGGTGGAACGCCGACCCTTGTCCGTGTCCATTCTGGCTGTCTGACCGCTGATGCGTTGGGGTCGCTCCGTTGTGACTGCCGGGATCAGTTGCATGCCGCGATGGAGATCATTCAGAAAGAAGGACGAGGGGTGCTGCTCTACTTGAATCAAGAAGGCAGGGGAATCGGGCTGCTGAATAAGATCAAGGCGTATCGCTTACAAGATCAGGGCAGCGATACGGTGGAAGCCAATCTCCGACTCGGGTTTAAGGCGGATCTCCGCGATTATGGAGTGGGCGCTCAGATACTCGCGAACCTACGTCTTCACCAGATTAAGTTGATCACGAACAACCCGCGAAAGATCGTCGGGATTGAAGGGTATGGGCTCAAGGTTGTCGAACGGGTTCCGGTCGAGGTTCCTCCACGGGCTGCGAATGTGCGGTATCTCCGGACGAAAAAAGCGAAACTAGGACACTTGCTTAAAAAGGTCTGAGGGGCGCTCATCGGATCACCCTCATCGTCCAGAACAGAGACCGAAACAATTATTCAATGAGGACACATCGACAGGTGGGACGGTCAGCATCGGGATTAAGGATTGGTATTGTCGCAGCGAAATTTAATCAGCGCATTACCGGCAAATTACTGGGCGCTTGCATCGATGCCTTGGAGAGCCAGGGTGTGGAGAGAGCCGCCATCCAAGTCGTGCGTGTGCCTGGGGCGTTTGAGATTCCGCTGGTCGCGAAGACGATGGCCACAGCCGGTGGTGTTGATGCCGTGATCTGTCTGGGCGCTGTGATTCGTGGAGATACGCCTCACTTTGAGTACATCAGTGCTGAGGTGAGCCGGGGTATCGGTCAAGCGGCATTGGAGAGTGCCGTGCCCATGATCTTCGGCGTGTTGACGACCGAAACCGTTGCGCAGGCCGAAGAGCGGGCGGATCCGAAGAAATTCAACCGTGGCGGTGACGCGGCGAAGTCGGCTATTGAGATGGTGAAGGTGATGAGACGGTTGAAGGGGAAAAAATCAGCCACAGATGGAGGGGGGGCAACCCTTCCAGCTCCGTCCACGCAACGGCATGCGGGCTAACGTATGGGAGCGCGTCATCAGGCCCGCGAGCGTGCCCTGCAGATTCTGTTTCAGCATGACATTCACGGCAAGGTCGATCTTCCCCTCGATGAGTTTTGGCGTGAATACTCCGTGTCAGATGAGTCTAAAGCCTTCGCTGAACAGCTGGTCCGCGGTGTGGCTGAACATCAACGGGAACTCGACACCTTGATCGGCAAGTATGCGACGAATTGGACGGTGAGTCGCATGCCGGTCGTCGACCGCAATATTCTACGAGCTGGACTGTATGAGTTGTTGTGGTTGGATGACGTGCCGGCAAAAGTGACGATGGATGAAGCTATCGAGCTGGCCAAGCGGTTCGGCGACGAAGAGGCCTCAAAGTTCGTGAACGCCCTGCTGGACAAGGTCTTGGCAACGGACTCACGACTCGCTGAGAAGCGGGCATCGCCGGATCGAGCAATTTGGAGGAGGGCCGACCGTGATTGAGCGCTATACACGCCCCGCCATGAAGGCCATCTGGGACCTCAAGCATAAGTATGAAATCTGGCTGGAAGTTGAGTTGCAAGCCTGTGGGGCCTTTGAGCGAGCCAAGCAGGCTCCGCGTGGCACAGCTGCAAAAATCAGGAAGAACGCCAAGATCAATGTCGAGCGCATCGCTGAGATCGAAAAAGTGACGAAGCATGACGTCATCGCCTTTCTTGAATCGCTGATGGACACGGTTGGACCGGAACATCGGTATCTTCATATGGGACTCACGTCCTCGGATATCGTTGATACCTCGCTTGCTGTCCAGATGACCGAGGCGATGGATCTGATCTTAGAGGGTGTTGATGGGTTGCTCGTCGTGTTGAAGCGGCAGGCATTCAGATACAAGGACCAGGTGATGGTGGGGCGGTCGCACGGCATTCATGGCGAACCGATCTCGTTCGGCCTGAAACTGGCGTTGTGGCACGAGGAAGTGCGTCGTCATCAGGAACGGCTTCGGCAGGTGAGGCGTGACATTGCAGTCGGCAAGTTGTCTGGCGCGATGGGGACATTTGCGCACCAGGGGCCCGAGATCGAAGAATATGTCTGTGAGAAACTTGGCTTGAAGCCAGATCCGGTCTCAAACCAGGTCGTCCAGCGGGACCGCCATGCGTCCTACGCGACGGCGCTCGCGTTGCTTGCCGCAACTATTGAGAAATTCGCCACGGAGATTCGCCACCTCCAGCGTACAGAAGTGCTTGAAGCGGAAGAGTATTTCTCTGAAGGCCAAAAAGGATCGTCGGCGATGCCGCACAAACGAAATCCGATTGTGTCGGAAAATCTCTGCGGCTTGGCGCGGGTCGTACGGGCCAACAGTTTGGCCGCGATGGAAAACGTTGCGCTCTGGCATGAACGCGATATCAGCCATTCATCTGTTGAGCGGGTCATCATGCCGGACAGCACCATTCTGGTCGATTACATGCTGGCCAAGGTCACGGATCTCATCGACCATTTGGTCATCTATCCAGATCGGATGAAGCGAAATCTAGAATTGACCGGGGGACTTGTCTACTCCCAGCGGCTGCTGTTGGCGTTGGTCGAGAAGGGGGCCCAGCGAAAAGAGTCCTATGAAGCAGTTCAGCGTAACGCGATGACGTCTTGGAGAGGCGGCGGCAGGCTGCAGGACCTTGTGAACAACGATCCTTTCATTTCACGCCATCTCACCAAGCAAGACATTTCAACCTGTTTCAACCCCAAGTATTATCTTCGCCACCTGGATCGGATCTATCAGCGGGTATTCGGACGAACACAACGACGGGCGAGCGGTGCGAAGAAGGGCAACAGCCGGTGATAGCTCGACTTCATATCATCACTCTGGTGCTGCTCTGGGGGGTGCTTGGCATTTGGATAGCTCCTCTCCACGCAGAGGTCGATCGTGAAAGGCTCCTTGCCGAAGTAGGGATCTACGGGACGTTTGCCGCGTTTGTGCTCGACGATGAATGGGGCAGATTAGAACCTTCGACGCGCATCGCTCGATTAGCGACACTGAAGGGGGTGGTTGAGCAGCATCGGGAGAACGTGGCGATTGATGTGTATCTCCTTCGAGGGCTTTCCGACCAGGCCGATCTGTTATTTCGGATTCACGCGAAGGAGTTGCGTGATACGCAGGAGTTTCTTCTCGATCTCCAGAGCAGCCGATTCGGGAAACATCTTACAGGCATCAAGGTGATGCACGGATTGACGAAGAAACCGAATTATGTTCCCGGATTCTCGGATCAATTGCGGACAGATTTGAAAGCGCCGAGCGAGACTGGTGAGAAGCCCTATGCAATCGTCATCCCGATCAAAAAGTCGGCTGAATGGTGGGAGCTGGATCAGGAGAAACGGACGGCGCTGATGCAGGAACATACGGCCGTGACGCTGCCATTTCTCAAAACCGTCAAACGAAAGCTCTATCACTCCGGTGGTCTTGACGATGTGGACTTCATCACCTACTTTGAGACATCCAGTCTGGAAGACTTTCATGGTCTCGTGTTGTCGCTTCAGAAAGTGAAGGAGTTCAGCTATACGCGCCAATTCGGGAATCCGCTACTGCTCGGGACGGTTCAATCATTGGACCAGGTCATCGAAGTGTTGGCACAGTGAAAGGTATCAGCGAGGTTCGACCATGACGACCGGTACGCTGTTGTACGAGGGGAAAGCGAAGAAGATCTTTTCAACGGAGAACCCCGACCACGTCGTGCAATATTTTAAGGACGATGCGACGGCATTCAACGCACAGAAACGCGGGAGTATCGTCAATAAAGGGGTGGTCAATAACAGGGTCTCTGAACGGCTGTTTCAGCTTTTAGAGCAAACTGGTATTCGTACGCACTTCTTGGAGCGTCTGAACGAACGAGAGATGCTCACGAAGAAAGTTACGATCGTCCCTGTGGAAGTCGTGGTGCGGAATGTGGTCGCAGGGAGTTTGGCCAAGCGGTTGGGAGTGAAGGAAGGAACTCGCATTGATCCAGCGATCGTTGAATTTTATTACAAGAACGACGCGCTCGGAGATCCGCTTGTGAACGATGACCATCTTCGGTTAATGAATGTGGCCACGCCAGGTGTGTTACGCGAGCTCCGTGAGCTGGGTCACGCGGTGAACAAGGTTCTGAAACCGTTTTTCGCCGAGCGGAAGATGCAGCTCGTCGATTTTAAACTCGAGTTCGGTGTGTTCCACAACAAGCTGATCCTGGCAGATGAAATTTCTCCGGACACCTGCCGATTCTGGGACATGACGACCGGTGAGTCGATGGACAAGGATCGGTTTCGGAAGGACATGGGAAAGATCGAGGAGGCCTATCAAGAAGTCTTGAAACGCGTGTGTGGGTAAGCAAGGGGACGGCGGGATCGTCCTCGTTGCTCGCGCAACGCGCATGCGGGATTGATGGGGTTGTGATCAAAGCAGGCGATGCTCGTTGCATGCGCGCAGTTGAGGACAACCCCGCCGTCCCCTTCAGCAAAGTTGGGAGTAAGGAGAGAAGAAGGATGCTGCGGGCATACTTGAATTATGGCCTGATCGCAGCGGTCGTGGTGTGGGCGGCGATCGTCGGGGTGATGGCGTACCGATTGAATGAATCGCCCTGGCGTTGGGCCTTTATCGGGCTGGTGTTTGCGGGAGGGCTGACCGTGGCAGCGATCTTGTGGATTAAAAAATACGTCGATCGCCAGACCGACGCGACCCATCAGAGGAGTCAAGAGTGAAAGCCAAAATTCATGTAACGCTCAAACAGGGGATTCTCGATCCACAGGGCAAGGCGATCGAACATGCGCTGGGTTCCTTGGGATTTCCGAATGCGGCAAATGTCCGTGTAGGAAAGTATATGGAACTGGACCTTGATGAGAAGGACAGGGTGAAGGCTGAAACTCAGGTGAAGTCAATGTGCGAGAAGCTGCTCGCGAATACGATCATTGAGGAATATCGGTACGAACTGAGCGCATGAGTGCTCAGTGTCATCCTCCGAGACGATGATGAATATCGGTGTTGTTGTTTTCCCAGGCAGTAATTGCGATCACGACTGCCAGCATGTCCTCAAAGACGTACTAGGGCAGGTTGTGACGATGGTGTGGCATAAAGAGCCCTCCCTGGCCGGACTGGATGCGGTGATCCTGCCAGGCGGGTTTTCGTACGGAGACTATCTTCGTACTGGGGCGATCGCGCGGTTTGCTCCGGTTATGCAAGCCGTGAAGCAGTTTGCCTTGGGAGGAGGATTGGTACTCGGGATTTGCAATGGCTTCCAAATTCTGCTGGAAGCGGGTTTGTTGCCTGGTGCTATGTTGCGCAATCGGTCACTGCACTTCATCTGTCGGGAAACCTACATCAAGGTTGAAAATGCCGCAACTCCCTTTACCAATCGCTGCAAGCCTGGGCAGGTACTCAAGATTCCCGTCGCTCATGCGGACGGGAACTACTACACCGATCCGGTGACGTTGGCCGGCCTTCAGGCCAACGCGCAAGTGGTGTTTCGTTATTGCACGCCCGATGGGAAAGTGACACCTGAGGCTTGTCCAAACGGCTCACTCGACAATATTGCGGGCATTCGCAATGCAGAAGGCAATGTACTGGGCCTGATGCCGCATCCAGAGCGTTGCGCAGAGGCGATGCTGGGCAACGAAGACGGGCGTGCGATCTTTCAATCGATGATTGCGTCGTGGGAAGGGAAAACGTTGACTGGAGTCCGGTGAGCGTTTCTTTCACCCTGCCCATGTGAATGTTGTCCGGAGGATTGAAGAATGGGAAGTGGCCACGGTAAAGTATTGTGTCAGTTGGAGTGGATCAGTCCCATAGTTCTTTCATTATAAATCAGGAGGGTCGAGATGAAGCGTGTAGCAGCAGCATTGGCGGCAGTTGGAGTGTTGACGTTGGGAATGGGGATCAATGGGTTTGCGGCAGTGGATGACGGCAGCAAGATCACGATCACGAGTCCTGCGCCTGGAGCTAAGGTGGGGAAAGATATTGAACTGGTCTATGAATTGACGAAGGGGAGCAAGGCAACCCACGCCCATTGCTTTGTGGACGGGGAATACCAAAAGGGGTGGGATAAGAAGACGGTCAAGGGGATGGCACCTGGGACCCATGAAATCAAGGTCGTGGCAGCAGATAAGGATCATGAGACGTTAGCCGCTGAAGCCTCTGTGACAGTCGAAGTGCAGTAAAAAGGTTTGCAATCTTCTTAATTGAATTCAACGGACCGGCGAGGTGTCCTAGACACCTCGCCGGGTCAAGCCATCCGGTAACATGTTTTTCCACCCAGATCGCGAAGGCATGATGTAGGCCAGCATGCCGTCTATCACTAAAGATCTCATCGCGCAGCATAACCTGACGGGCGACGAGTACCAAAAAATCGTCGAGATACTCGGGCGTGAGCCCAACCTGACGGAACTCGGCATGTTTTCCGTCATGTGGTCCGAGCACTGTTCCTACAAAAGTTCCCGTGTGCACCTGAAGAAACTGCCCACGACTGGACCCCGTGTGGTGCAGGGGCCGGGCGAAAACGCCGGAGCCATCGATATCGGCGATGGGTTGTGCGTAGTGTTTAAGATGGAATCACATAACCACCCATCGTTTATCGAGCCCTATCAAGGGGCGGCTACGGGGGTGGGCGGTATCTTGCGCGACATCTTTACGATGGGGGCACGGCCGATTGCGTTGCTTGACTCATTACGGTTCGGGGAATTGCACACGCCGAAAAGTCGCCACCTCATGAGAGGAGTCGTCTCCGGCATTGCCGGTTACGGGAATTGCATGGGAGTGCCGACGGTGGGTGGGGAGATCGTGTTCAACGACATCTATGCGCTCAATCCGTTAGTCAATGTGTTCTGTCTGGGGGTGGCCCATAAAGACAAGATATTCCGCGGCACGGCGGTAGGCGTTGGTAATCCCGTGATCTATTTTGGTTCGAAGACGGGCCGAGATGGAATTCATGGGGCAACGATGGCGTCGGATTCATTCGATGATGAATCCGAGCAGAAACGTCCCACGGTGCAGGTCGGCGATCCCTTTACTGAGAAATTGCTCTTGGAAGCTTGTCTCGAATTGATGGAACGCGATGTGCTGGTTGGAATTCAGGACATGGGTGCTGCAGGCTTGACCAGCTCTTCTTGCGAAATGGCTTCGCGGGCGGGAAATGGGATCGAACTGGATCTGACCGAAGTGCCTCGACGTGAGCCAGGAATGACGCCTTACGAGATCATGTTGTCCGAGTCCCAAGAACGGATGTTGATGGTTGCGAAAGCGGGCAAGGAAGATGAATGTCTCGCCATTTGCCGAAAATGGGATTTAGATGTAGCTGTGGTCGGGAAGGTAACGGCGGATGGAATCTTGCGCGTGAAGGACCAAGGTAAGATCATCGCCGAGATACCCGCTAAGGCCTTAGCCGACGACGGTCCGCGGTATGAACGGCCCTACCAGCCACCCTCCTACCAGGATATGTTGACGAACCTGAATTACGATGCCATCCCCGATGTAAAAGATGCGAACGCAGCGTTGCTGGCCCTATTGGAATCGCCGACCATCGCCAGTAAACGGTGGGTGTATGAGCAATATGATCATATGGTGCGTACAAACACCTTGGTTCGCCCAGGCTCGGACGCGGCGGTGTTAAGGATCAAGGGCACGAATAAGGCCGTGGCTATGACGGTCGATTGCAACAGTCGCTATTGTCTCCTGCACCCCTACGAAGGAGCTCGGCTTGCTGTGGCTGAGGCAGCGCGCAATCTGGCCTGCTCCGGCGCAATTCCGGTCGGCCTGACCGATTGCTTGAATTTCGGGAATCCGGAACGTCCCGACATCATGTGGCAGTTTGTGATGGCGATTGAAGGGATGAAAGATGCTTGCGAGCATTTCCAGATCCCGATTGTGAGCGGGAACGTCAGTTTTTATAACGAGACCAACGGGCTTTCGATCTATCCCACCCCGATGTTGGGCATGGTGGGGCTGATTGAGAATTCGGAACGAACGATGACTCAGTGGTTCAAGGAGGAAGGGGACGATGTCCTCCTGCTTGGTACCTCGCGGGAGGACTTGGGTGGGGCTGAATATCTCAAGGTCGTTCACGCACGCGAGCAGGGATCACCGCCATACCTGAGCCTCGAAAAAGAAAAGGCGTTGCACGACTGTGTCCTTTCACTGATTCATGAGGGGTTGATTCAGTCCGCACACGACTGCTCGGAAGGCGGTCTTGCCGTTACCTTGGCTGAATGCTGCATGTCCGGAGCCGAGCAGCGTCTAGGCGCTGTGGTAAAATTGACGAGAGGTCGGCTGAGGAAAGACGCCGTTCTCTTCGGCGAAAGTCAGTCAAGGGTTGTGATATCTGCCAAGCCGGTCCATCGCCAAGCCATTCTCGACCGGGCGACCCAGTACAGGGTACCAGCAGAAGTGATTGGGTCGATTTCAGGAAGCCGTTTGATCATGTATGTGGGGGATGAACATTCCACGGAAAAAGTGATTGATCAGCCGGTTGCGACGCTGCATGACCGGTGGGCCTTCTCTCTGGAACGAACGGTACACGAAGCGTAGTTGACTGGATCGGATAGCGAGGGGTTATGAACCGCGAACTCCCGATGATATCGCCCGATAAGTTTCACGACGAATGTGCCGTTTTTGGGGTCTTTGGCCATGAGGAGGCTGCCAATCTCACCTATTTGGGCTTGTATGCTCTCCAGCATCGTGGACAAGAGGCATCCGGAATCGTGGCAGGCGATGGGGAGCAATTCTCCATACAGAAAGGGATGGGGCTGGTTGCCGATATCTTTCATAAATCAGTGTTGGAGAAGCTGCCTGGGCATATGGCGATCGGGCACAATCGCTACTCCACCGCTGGTGGGAACGATTTGAAAAATGTGCAACCGCTCACCGTCAACTTCGCGTTAGGCAACCTCGCGTTAGCGCACAACGGAAACCTCATCAACGCTCAGATGCTTCGACACGAGTTGGAGGCTTACGGGGCGATCTTTCAATCGACATCGGACAGCGAAGTCATTATTCACCTCATCGCGCATTCACGAGCGGGGTCTTTTCTCGCCAGGATTATCGATGCGCTGAGTCAGGTACGAGGAGCATTTTCGGTCGTGTTGATGACCGATAACGGTCTCATCGCCGCACGCGATCCCTATGGGCTCAGGCCGCTGTGTATCGGGCGGCTCCGCAGCAGTTGGATCGTCGCGTCTGAAACCTGCGCGTTCGATTTGTTGGATGCCGAGTATGTCCGTGAGGTTGAGCCAGGTGAACTGATCGTGATCAGCGATCAAGGACTCGATAGCCACCATCCGTTTCCCAAGAAAGATCCGGCCATGTGTGTGTTTGAATACGTGTACTTTGCTAGGCCGGACAGCCGAATCTTCGGGGCTGATGCTGTCTATGCTATCCGTAAATCGCTGGGGCGACAGTTGGCGAGCGAGTCCTGGGTGCCGGCTGATGTGGTGATCCCCGTTCCGGACTCCGGCGTGCCGGCGGCACTCGGCTATTCCGAAGGTGCAGGAGTCAGGTTCGAAACCGGATTGATTCGCAATCACTATGTGGGGCGGACGTTCATCGAGCCGGAGCAATCGATTCGCCATTTCGGGGTTAAGGTGAAGTTGAATGCCGTGCCGGAAGTGCTGGATGGGAAACGGGTCGTCGTCATCGATGATTCGTTGGTTCGTGGCACGACGAGCCGTAAGATCGTCAAGATGATTCGGCAAGCTGGGGCCAAAGAAGTCCATATGAGGGTCAGCTCACCGCCGATTCTGTCGCCTTGTTTTTACGGAATTGACACACCGACAAAAAAGGAACTCATCGCCTCAGAGCATTCCATCGAGGAGATTCGCAAATACATCACCGCTGATAGCCTGGCCTACCTCAGCCTTGACGGAATGCTGAAGTCCGCTCCACGGACGCCCGATCAATACTGCACAGCTTGTTTCACAGAACGCTATCCAATTCCCTTCACCCGTGCGGAAGAACTTCAGCTCGGCCTCTTTGAGGCAGCGCGCTGAGAGATTTCTGTACGGACCTATGACCTCTTCTGAAAACAATCCAAATGCGCCGCAACCAAGAGGGCGACCTCGCGTATCGGTCGACTATCCTGCTGTGGTCACGAGCGAGGGAAGGATCGCTCAAGGAATCGTGATGAATCTGACGATTACCGGATGTGAAGTCGGGAGTCCCGGCCGATTTCCCATTGGAGCAGATGTATCCCTTCGTCTGAATCCCCCCGGTGCCAGGCCTCCCATCACCATTGCTCTTGCCATCGTCCGTTGGCAGCACAGCGATCGATTTGGACTCGAGTTCATTCGGTTTGAGGGCAACGCGAAGGTGCAACTCGAGGATATGTTGAATCAACGAGAAAACTCTTCTGTGGACTAGTGGTGAGCCTCCTCCCGTGCGGTTGCTGCCCCAAAAATTGTCATGGTAGGATGCCGTTAGTTTGAATGATCATGGTTTCTTGGTGTCGAAACTATAGGCTTCTCTCGAAAGGGAGGTGAAAATGATACCAATGTTACTCATGCTGGGATGGTTGTCGTTTTCGGCCCTGAGCGGTCCACCCGTTGATGCTGCAGGGCTATTCAAAATAGGAGAGGAGGCACCGTCCTTCACCCTCACGGCCATTACCGGAGAAGCGATATCGCTCGACTCCTATCAGGGCAAAGTCATTGTGCTCGGACTCTTCCACATCTGTGACCCTTGTATGATGCAGGGGAGCGCCTTGCAAAGGGTTCACGAGGCTACGCAAGGCAAGGATGTGGTAGTGCTGGGAGTCAACTCATCGGGTAATGGAAAACGAGAAGTCGGTGAGTTTTTGTCCGGCTTCCCAGTGAAGGTGACCTATCCGTATCTTTTGGACCCCGGTAAGATCACGGACAAGCTTTACGGCGGAGGCAAGTTTATTCCCAATGTGTACGTGATCGACCAGCAGGGTATTATCCGTTGGCAACGGGTTGGGAACATGGAGCTGGCTGCAGCCGACGTGATTATCGCGGAAGTAAACAAACTATTGGGAAGCGGGGCGGCTAAGATGTAACGAGCCAGGCTACGGTCCGGGATGAGAGGAAAAGATGGATGACGATGAAATAGAGGGCGGAAAGCGGAAGTTTTTGGAAGTGGTGCAGGCCATTGATGGGTCTGTACAAGTTGTCATCCCGACGACTCCTTCCAATAGCATGTTCCTGATCTCCTTGACGAAGGGGGCAAACCGAAAATTCATCACAATACCGGAAGACGACATAATTGATTTGCCCAATGAGGCCAGCATCCAGACGAAAGTCACAAAGACGATTAAGGACGCTCTCGCGGCTCTATAATTCCTGTGTCGTGTCATGAGTTCCATTCGATAAGACGCGGTGTGTTGCCATGAAACAAATCTTGCCCGGTATCTGGCAGTGGTCGTGGTTTTCAGATGAAAAGCAGATGGATTTCAACGGCCTGTTCCTGACGGTTGGTGAGCATAAGATCCTGGTTGATCCCCCTCCGATGTCCGACGAGGCCAGCGCGACTGTTCGGCGTCACGCGCCGATCGATTACATTCTCATCACAAACCGAGATCATCTCCGTGAAGCATCAACGTATCAACGTGAGTTCGGTTGTCAATTGTATCTGCCGGAAGCTGATGCCGCTCTGATGGAGACAAAGCCGACAAAGACCTACAAAGATGGCGAGCTGTTGCCGGGTGGGATTTGGGCCGTTCAGCTGAACGATCAGAAGTCTCCTGGGGAGTCCGCTTTGTTCATTGATAGGGGGCGGGGGATTATGATTGTGGGAGATGCACTCATCGGCAAACCTCCAGGTGCCGTAGGATTGCTTTCTGCTGAAAAGTATGTCGACGTTGAAAAAGCGAAGGAAGGCCTTGGTCGCCTCCTGAAGTACAACTTCGACAGCCTTCTGGTGGGAGATGGTGTTTCCATCCTTACCGGCGCGAAGCAGCAAGTGGCACATCTGTTAGTGGGGACGTCATGACGCTGCGGAACGGACTTTCCGGGGAATTAAACCGTCAAGGGAACGAACATTTTTCACGAGGATACTACACCGAGGCGTACGTCTGTTACACCAAGGCGTTGGAATGCGACCGGATGACCGGCGACCAACGGGCGCTGGTTGCAACGCTTGGGAATCTTGGGAATATCTGTGCGGTGAGCGGGCGTCGAGATTCCGCTCAGGTGCATTATCAAGAAGTCTTGGAACTGCAAAAGATTCTTGGAGACGAGAGAGGGATTGGGACAACATTGGCTAATTTGGGGAATCTCCGAGCCGACGCCGGTGAATGGACTTTGGCGCGAGCCTATTATCTAGAAGCCCTCGACCTCATGATGAAGACCCAGGATGAAACTGCTCAAGCCGTGTTGTTTTCTGACTTAGGATTAGTAGCCCGGGAAACCGGACAGTTTGACGAGGCCATCCAGTTTTATGAGCGATCGTTGTCGTTGATGCAGCGATTGGCTAACCCCGGCGGCGTTGCGGACGCATGGCGCATGATCGGCCGCACCTTCTTGATGCAACAGCGCTATGAGGAAACCATCGCCTGTTGTCAGACCAGCCAATCTATTGCCGAACGACTAGGTGATGAGCTCCGTGCAGGTGGCGCTCGATATGTGTTGGCTCAATGTTATGAGGAGATGGGCCGCTTGCGGGAGGCATCACGCCTGCTCGAGTTGGTAGTCGACATGGACCGTAAGTATGGCCTGCCCAAACTTGAAGAAAACACGCAACGCCTGCGAGCGTTGCGTGCCCGCTTTGTCGAGCCATATCCGCTGCAGGCTCGCCAAGAAAGGCCCGCATGACCGAGGCAGTCTCTTCCGCTTGGACGCAACTTCGTCATGACCTGCGGCGGTCTTTGCCCGGATTCTACGAGTTGGAGCCAAACGGACCGCTCGTCATGGATTTAGGGAAGGAGGGCTGGCTCTTAGAGGTCAGACCAGAGGGCAAGGTGGTGTGCCAGTATGGCGTCGCCATGGAAGATGTCATGGCATTGATGTCGGATGGGACGCCGGAGGACTTAGGAACCGATGAGGTTGCGAAGCAGGCCAAGTATTTCCTCCAGCCGGCAGTCAACAAGTATCGGGCACTTCTGCTCCAATCCGGGTTTGTCGAGGAGACTGAGACGACCGACGAATTTGTGGCGGTCACATTTTCCAGGACGGTCGATCTTCAGAATCGCCAAAAACTTGAAGATCTTCTTCGCTGGTGCTGCCGAGAAATTGGAAGAGCATCGTGAGTCAGCGGATCACGACATTCGAGGAGTTCCGTGATGCCATCTCAGCCTATCGATTGCCCCGTGTGTTGTTAGCTGGTTTGGAGCTTGATCTGTTTACGGCTGTCGGAGATAGATCATGGACGGTCGCCGATCTTTCGAAGAAACTCAAAGTCAGCGAACGAGGACTAGACATTCTCTGTCGTAACCTTGCAGCGGCTGGAGTGCTCCATAAGAAGGGCTCTCTCTATAAGAACAGCCGACTTGGTGCGACTGCGCTCAATCGCACCCATCGCGCCTATCGAGGCGGCTATTTAGATATCATGCAGACTCACTGGAAAGATTGGGGTCGAATGTTGGAGTCTGTTCAAAGTGGATTGCCAATCGACCATGATATTCCTGACGCCCCCGACTATCGTCGACAATTTACCTGGGCCATGCACCACCGTACCTTGGAGATTGCCCCGGTGATTGCAGCTCAAATTCGCCTCGGCCGAGCTCGGACGCTGCTGGACCTCGGCGGAGGACCAGGCACCTATGCCATGGCGTTTCTGGATAAGAATCCACGCCTTCAGGCCTCCGTCTGCGACCGAGAGGCCGCTCTGATAGTAGCGAAAGAGATTGCCAGCACTCACAGAACAGGACGGCGGCTCTCCTATGTGCCGCTCGATTTTTCACGGGAGGCGATTCCAGGCACCTACGATGTCATCTGGTATTCAAACGTCCTGCACATTTATTCGCCGGAAGATAACCAAGCAATCTTTCGTCGAGCCTTCGCCGCGTTGGCACCGGGTGGGCGATTCATCATCCAAGATGCATTTCTACATGATCGTGAGGGATTGCATCCAACGGAGGCGAGCTTGTTTGCGGTGTCGATGTTGTTGTTTACGACAGGTGGGAATACCTATTCTGCTTCGGAGACAGCAAAGTGGTTGAAAGGAGCGGGGTTCGTCGGCGTCAAATCGTTGTCGCTCAAGAAGGGGACGGAGGATTGGGAGAACGGGATTTTGCAAGCTTCTGTTCCTGACCGACGTCAAAAAGCCATCGCCCGCCGAACACAATCAAAAGGAAGTTGAAGAGCCCGCTGATCACGCTGGCGATCAAGGAATGAATCGTATCCAGATCTTGCGTCGGTAGCTGAACGATAGTTGCAAGATCCATCGCCAAGCCAACTGTCGCATAGATGACGCACACCATTGCGGCCCACCGGAACCGAAGCCAGATTAAGACAGCGAGTCCAAGAGGCAGGAGGATAAAAAAGCCGATCCTCCATGTAAAACTTGGCATTGTGGAGACGTTGCCCACATTGAAAAGCACCCCAACCTCGATGACGAGTATGCCGAGTAACGAAGCTAACAGTGCGGATCGGTTCATCCCGGAACTATAGCCTGACAATCAAAACATCGGCAACGGCTGGCTTGCGGCCGGAAGCTACGGAATGCTAGCGTACTGGCATCGTGACACAAGGCATGCAGAGTCGTAATCAATTAGCTCAACAGCCCTACCGTTTGGTCTATGACGCGGAGTGCCAGCTTTGCGTGTCCGTCAAATCGGAGCTCGAGCGGGCGAGAACTGGACTGGCCGGCGACAGGCTCCAGTTTGTCGCGTATCAGAGCGAAGAGGCGATGAAGGCTTTAGGACGGGATTATCGTCCAGGTCGCCCTGAGACAGCGTTCTTGGTTAGACCTTCCGGGGAAGTCCTGCAAGGTATCGAAGCTTTCCTCCCCCTCCTTTCAAGCCTCCGTGGGGGGAAGGTACTGCTGTGGATATTACAGTGGCCATTCGCAGGGCGGCTGGCGGAACGCGGTTATCGGATCATCGCCCGTCATCGGTATCGATGGTTTGGTAAAGCCAAGGCAGTGAGACAAAGCCCACCACTATAAGCGCCGGTTTCCTCTAATTCAGGGTCCCACCTTTCGGGGGGACAATTCCTACAGCGAGGAATTTACCGACAACGTGCCCTCCTCCAGAATGCGCTCACTTTGGGAGGAGGAGACATGTTGAATACCTTGCGTGTACCACCGAGTTGTCTCGTTCCAGGGGAG
>JAOUHJ010000041.1 GCA_029865225.1 Nitrospira sp. | reverse complement strand
GTACACACAGTGGCTGCCTCGTCTGATGGCCATGCCACGACTCTACCGGATTCCTGCTGCCTCCGGCAGCACGCATTTTTCATCCCCGCCCTTCCGGGCGGGGCATCCAAATGCGAGTTTTCGTGATGGAATAACCCCGATACACACGCCCGATGAGTGTCGCCTCTCCCGTCGAACCATCAAAGGCGATGACCCACCAGGTGAGCACGAACAGGCCAAGGCCCCAGATCAATCCGCACGCCAGCGCACAAGCCTTGACGTCGAGTTTCATAGTCCTGCGCCCTCGGATGGGCCGCTCCCCTGTGCCACTACCCCTTGCGACGAGCCGCCTTTGGTTTTGCCTTCGCCTCCGGTCCCTGCCACGTCACCCGGACCATCATGTCGCGATGGGCCCACTTGTACTCCGCCTTCCCTTTGTAGGCCCGCACCAGCGCACGTCCGAGCCGCTGCGCCAACCGATCGTTGGTTGTCTGGACTTCCAAATCCTTCTTGCGCTTGGCGATCTTCATCACTCGGTCGAGGGGATTCACGGAGACGGCACGAGCTTCCACATTGGCGATCAATCCCCTGATCTCGTCTTCATGCTCACGAAGGTCCGACCATTTCAACATCACGATCCCTTCCGGATAGTCGTCCTTGATCTTCTGACAGGCGGGGCAGAGAAGTTTCTGCGTGCTGGAGGCTGCCGCCAACTTGCGGGCTTCTTCGCTATCGATGTACCACCGCTTATTCGCATAGATGGCTTTACATTTTCGGCACATCGCCGGTCCCTTCGGAGCCTTGAGCATTGCGTAGGGATCCTGTTTGGGGTGCTGTTTTTCCTTGTACGACGTCGTGTAGCGTTTCCCTTTTCTGGTGCTCATTGGTCTTTTCTCCTCTTTACTGTTTCGCTCGATCCTCTCGATCGCCGCCGGGACAGTGACCGATGCCTCAGCACTACTTCACTTCCTTGACCATATCGATCGCTCCGCAGGGACATTCCTCGGCGCACAGGCCGCATCCCTTGCAATAGTCGTAATTGATCGCAAACCGGTTGCCGGCTCCCAGTTTAATCACCGCATTATCCGGACAGACGGCGTAGCAGTTGTCGCACTCGAAACAATTGCCGCACGACAAACACCGGCGGGCCTCCAGCAGGGCAGTGTCCTGATCCAACGCTCCGACCATTTCCTCGAAGCTCCCACGCCGCCTGGCAAGTGTCAGCAGCGGCTGTTTGGATTGCTCCGCGTCGGTGTAGTACCACGTGTTCAGCCGATCGAAGGTGGCAAGCGCATGGCCATGAGGCCTCACGTACCGAGCTCCGCGCAAATAGGCGTCGATGTGTCGTGCAGCCAGTTTCCCGTGACCGGTCGCCATGCTCACGGATTGCTCGCCGGGAACCATGTCGCCGCCGGCAAACAGGCCAGGGTGGCCGGTCATCATCTGTTCGTCGACCTCGACCGTGCCGTCATCCCGCAGACGAGCTCCTGTCACGTTCCGTAAGAACGCAGTATCAGCCTTCTGTCCCAATGCCAGCACCACCGTATCGGCCTCAATGGTTTCAAATCGCCCGGTGGGTTTCGGCTTGCCATGCTCGTCCAACTCCATGACTTCGAGCGTCAACGTTCTGTCGGCGCCCTTCGCGAGACTGCGCAGCCACTGGAATTGCACGCCCTCATCGCGCGCTTCTGCGACCTCCTCTTTGAACGAAGGGGCATGGGCTTCGTCCCGTCGATAGATGATCACCGGCTCCACGCCCAGACGCTCAGCGGTGCGGGCCACATCGATCGCGGTGTTTCCTCCGCCATACACCGCCAGCCGCCTCCCGATCTTGATGGGCGAATCGCTCTCCATGCTGCGCAGGAACGTTGCGGCGTCCAGCAATCGTTTGGCATCGAAACCAGGAATGTCGATGCGCCTGGCAAGATGGGCTCCGACCGCAAGGAACGTCGCATGGAATCCGCCTTCCTGAATCGCCGCATCAAGATCCTCGACTTTCGTATTGAGCCGGATCGTGACCCCCATCGCTTCCATCCGTCCGACCTCCGCATCAACGACATCACGTGGAAGCCGGTAGGAAGGAATGCCGTAGCGCATCATCCCGCCGACCTTGTCCGACGCTTCATGAATCGTGACCCGGTGCCCCATTCTCGTCAGGTGATAGGCGGCAGACAGGCCGCTGGGTCCTGCACCCACGATCAAAACCTTCCTTCCGGTTGAAGGGGCACAGGGTACCCGCCATCCTTCTTTGATCGCGAGATCTCCCAAAAACCGCTCCACGGCGCGGATGCTGACGGATTGATCCAACTGGCCGCGATTACAGGCAGTCTCACAGGGGTGATAGCAGACTCGCCCATGAATGGCCGGCATGGGATTGTCCTCCATGAGCCGTCGCCACGCGGCTTCATAGTTCTTCTCCTCCGCGAGATAGAGCCAGGCCTGGATGTTCTCCCCGGCAGGGCACGCGTGGTTACAGGGCGGCAGCCGATCGACATAGACCGGTCTCATCGTGCGCCAATTACCCGTATGGTTGGCGAGACTACTGTTCGGATCGAGCGTGATCGCAAAAGGTTTGTCGTTCATAGACCTTCCGACTCCAGCAATCCGTACGTGGCGACATGCTCGTCGGCGATGGCTTGTATGGCGGCAATCGCTTCATCATTCCTGCATGGTTCGAACAGATGTTTGAATCGGGTTTGGAGTTCGAGGTACCGCTCCACCGAAACCTTTCGCCGGATCTTCGTCCTATCCACCACACGTCCCGCTCGCGCTTCGAACAATGGAAAGAGGCCGGATTCCACCGCCATTCTCGCTACCTTCATAGTGTGTGCGGGATCGGACCCCCAGCCGAGCGGACAGGGGACGTGGATGTGAATGTACCGTGCGCCCTTCATTCCCATGGCGGTGGCGACCTTTGCCTCCAGATCGTGGAGATCCGCCACCGAGGCTGTCGCGACATAGGGAATGCCGTGCGCCATGGCGATGCGAGGGACATTCTTCCCGGTACCGAGGAGATTGCCCGGGGCCTCGCCCACCGCCTGCGTCGTGTTCGTCCGCGCGAAAGGGGGCGTCGCCCCTGACCGTTGAATGCCGGTATTCATGTACGCTTCGTTGTCGTAACAGATGTAGAGGACCTCGTCGTTTCGTTCGAACATCCCGGACAGGCACCCGAACCCGATGTCGACCGTCGCCCCGTCGCCGCCCTGGGCGACGACCTTCACATCATCGTGCCCCTTGGCCCGCAACGCCGCCGCGACCCCGCTCGCTACCGCCGGGGCATTGCCGAACAGCGAGTGCATCCAGGGAATCTGCCAGGCACTTTCCGGGTAAGGACTGGAAAAGACTTCGAGACAGCCGGTCGCATTGATCGCGATCAGTCGCTTGTGCGCAGCACGCATCGCGGCGTCGATGGCGTAGCGGGCCCCCAGTGCTTCACCACATCCCTGGCAGGCGCGATGGCCGGAATTCAGGGAATTGGTGCGATCCGGTCGCGATTGCACGGTGCGGGCTTCATCGTCCAGCAAGCGATTCCCCGCCGTATAGGTTCCCGTCTGATAGAATTTGATGCGCTGCGTCGTCATGGAGTGCTCCGTCACACAACCTTCGTCCCGATGGCTTTTACGGCACGAATCAGTTGCTCGGCGAGCGGCCCCGCCTGTCGTTCTTCCTGCCTTCTGGCAAGTTCTTCGTCAACCACCCTCATGTTCAGGTCCAGGAAGTACGGCTCGCTCAGACGCTCGGCCCGAGCATCACGAACCATGTGTTTCAACGATTCGGCGGAGATCGACCGTCCCCCCAATCCTGCGATGACGGTGTGCACCGGGATGGGCAAGCCATTCAACGCCATCCGGACATCAGCGGACACGATGCCACCGATTCCCACCGCCAGATCTTTTTCGACGACGATCACGCGTGTGACACTCTCCAATACGGCGCGGAGCTGCATCGCCGGAAACGGCCGGTAGCACCCGACCTTCAGGCAGCCAATCGCGATGCCTTCATCGCGCAACTCGTCCACGGTGTCTTTGATCGTCCCGATGACAGATCCGAGCGCGATGATGACCGTGTCGGCGTCAGTCATTCGATAAGCTCTGTAGAGGCCTCCGGATTCACGATGAAATTGTTGTTCGAATGAATCGGCGATGTCCGGCACCAGCGTCAGCGCCCGAAGGTGTTGCCGATGAGCCAAGTACTTCACCTCGGTGAAGGCTTCCGGTCCCACCATTGCGCCGATGGAGATCGGATCACTCGGATCCAGCACCTGGACCGGCGAAAACGGAGGCAGAAATGAATCGACCTCCGACTGGTCAGGGAGATCGATCGGTTCGTAGGCGTGAGTCAGAATGTACCCGTCCATGCACACCATCACCGGACAACTCAGTTCCTCCGCCAATCGGAATGCCTGAAGGTGGAGATCCGCCGCCTCCTGACATGTTTCCGCGTACAGCTGAATCCATCCCGCATCGCGTAACGCCATACTGTCGGAATGGTCGTTCCAGATATTGATCGGTGCACCGACGGCACGGTTCGCGATCGTCATGACGATCGGCAACCCCAGCCCCGCCGCGTTGTACACGGCTTCGGCCATAAAGAGAAGTCCTTGACTCGTCGTCGCGGTGTAGGTCCGTGCACCGGCCGCCGAGGCTCCGATCAGGACACTCAGCGCTCCGAATTCGGATTCCACATTCAAATACTGGCAACGGCCGACCTCGCCCCCCTTGACCATGCGCGACAACCGCTCAACGATATGCGTCTGCGGTGAGATCGGATAGGCCGCAATGACCTCCGGTCGACACAGTACAACTGCCTCGGCAACGGCTTGCGATCCTTCAATTTGCGCGCGCATGGTCTTTGCCGCTCCTTTCACCGGCCGGATGCGTGACGACATGGTCATACCCATCTTTCGCGGCGGCCGCATTGGCCTCGCCCAGAGATCCCGGAAACTTCTGGCGCATCGCCGACTGGACCGCAGCCAGATCAATCACTCCGGTCAGCGCGGCGAATGCCCCCAGCATCGGGGTATTCGCGATGGGACGTCTCAGGTGCTTGATACCGATATCCGAGGCCGGCACGACGGAGACATGATCGCTCGGCATCGACTTCAGGAATTCTCCGATCCCCAATTCGTCCAACGAGAAGGTCGAATTGATGAGGACATAGCCCTCCCCTGACAATCCGGCGAACAGCTCAACCTGATGGAGCAAGGTCGGGTCCTGGACGATCAGCACATCGGGATGGGTCACAGCTTCGCGGGTTCGGATCATCCGTGTATCGATACGACAGAAGGCCATCACCGGCGCCCCCATTCGCTCCGAACCGAAACTTGGGAAAGCCTGAGCCTGCTTGCCGGCTGTGAAGGCGGCTGTGGACAGCAGCTCTGCCGCCGTGACCACCCCCTGTCCACCTCGACCATGAATGCGAACCGTCACCATGTTGATCGATTCATCCTTGAGCCGTCAGTCTCTTCGTATGTATAACCGTGTATGCCTATTCCTTCGAAAGAATATCGCCGTACACCTAATTCCCTCTTACATCTGCGCAATCATCATGCCATTTCATCCGAAACGGGCCTGTACATGGCATGGCTCAAATCGCCTAAAAGAGGCGCCGTGTTGAAAGATCGTTCCCTGCCTATCAGGCAAAAGACCCCACACAGATCTCGGTCACTGTCGCAAAGTGCTACAGACGTGGGAATCGGTGGAGTGGTTGCCCTGGGTCTCCATTCCCCATGCGACGATCGCTTACGGTGCGAGCGCCCGAACCTGGGAATTGTTGTGGCTTTCCAGATGGTGCGGTGATAGAGAGACGGTGATGTTCAACAGACAAGTGACCCTCTGTGACATTTTGGGATTCAAGGTCCGGCTCCATGTGAGTTGGATCTTCCTTGCAGCCTTGGTCACCTGGTCGCTCGCACGCGGCTACTTCCCTGAGTATTATCTCGGCCTTTCGGATTCGACCTATTGGTGGATGGGCATCGTGGCAATGATGGGTGTATTCGGGTCTCTCGTCGTCCACGAGTTCGCCCACGCATGGGTCGCGAGGCGCTATGACATTCCTATCAGCAACATCACGCTGTTCATCTTTGGCGGCGTGGAACAGATGGACAAGGAACCGCCGAGCCCAAAAGCGGAGGTGCTCATGGCGATCGCCGGTCCTCTCTCCAGCTTCGCCTTGAGTGGCGGCTTCTATCTGGCATTCGAAGTCGGGTATCAGACCCACCTTCCCCTTCCCGCCTTAGGAGTGCTCGGCTGCCTGGCAGCCGCCAACAGTCTTCTCGGCGGATTCAATTTGATTCCGGCGTTTCCGCTTGACGGTGGGCGCGCCCTGCGGGCCGGTTTGTGGCACTGGAGAAAGGATTTTCGCCGTGCCACCCAGTGGGCCTCACGGGCCGGGTCGATCTTCGGTCTTCTGCTCATCTTGTCGGGCTTGGCGTATGTGATCACCGGCAATTTCATTGCAGGCATGTGGTGGTTCATCGTCGGCCTGTACCTGCGAGGAGCGGCGGCGACCTCGTACTATCAAGTGGTGGCACGAACGATGCTGGGAGGCGAGCCGATTCAGCGATTCATGACGCCCAATCCGGTGACGGTCTCCTCTGATCTCTCGGTGGAAAAGTTGGTCGAAGAGCATTTCTATCGAACCCTTCACACCATGTACCCGGTCGTCGACGAGACCCGCCTGGTCGGTTGTATCAATTCGAAGCAAATCTCCGGGATTCCGCGCGACCGATGGAGCCGACTCCTGGTACGCGATATCGCCCTGCCCTGCTCAAAAGACAACACAGTCGACATGGAGACCGGAGTGCTGGCCGCTTTGGCGCTGATGAACCGGACCGGCAATAGCCAGCTCTTGGTCGTGGATGGGGATCGTCTCGCCGGAATCGTGACGCTCAAAGACCTCCTGAAATTGCTCGCGTTGAAATTAGATCTGGAAGGCGTCTCATAATTTCATTCTTTGAGGTACCGCCATGAAACACGATGACCGTACCGAGCTTCATGCTGATCAACATGCCTTGAGGGCAATCTTCCCGTCTTCAGTTGCACCTGCCACCTCGCGCTGGACACTAACGCACCACCTGACGGTACTGGCCGCCGTGCTCCTGTTTGAAGTCGCTGGGGTGCAAGCCGCGCCGGAACACCGCGGTGCTGAGGTTCAGGCAGCTGAGTCAACCCAGGTGCCGCTTTATCAAGACCTGGGTGAGCATCACTACCGGATCACGACCGGCCAGCCGCTCGCGCAGCGGTACTTCGATCAAGGATTACGGCTGTACTACGCGTTCAACCACCAGGAAGCCATCCGGTCCTTCGAGCAGGGGGCGCGGATCGATTCGGACTGCGTCATGTGCTATTGGGGTATCGCGCTTGCCCACGGCCCCAATATCAATGCGCCGATGGATCCCGCCGCCGGCCGTCTCGCCTATGGCGCACTTCAGCGGGCGCTCAAGCAGGAAAAGAAGGTGAGCGCGCGAGAACGAGCCTTTATTCGAGCACTCGCGACGCGGTATGCAGCTGAACCACCGAGCGATCGTGACCAATTAGATATCGCCTATGCGCGCGCAATGAGGGATGTCGTCCTCCGGTTCCCGGACGACATGGAAGCCAAAACCTTGTATGCGGAATCACTGATGGACTTGAGCCCATGGGACTACTGGACCAGTGAGGGCAATCCGAAAGCACATACAGTCAAGCTCTTGGCACAGCTCGAGCAGGTCTTAGCCGCAAATCCCAACCATCCGGGCGCCAACCACTTGTACATCCATGCAGTCGAGGCGGTCCACCCGGAACGAGCGGTGAAGGCAGCCGAGCGCCTCGCGGGCCTGATGCCGGGAGCGGGGCACCTCGTCCACATGCCGGGCCATATCTACATTCGAGTCGGCCGGTACGAGGATGCCATCAAGGCCAACGAGCATGCGGTGCATGCCGATGAGTCCTACATTCGCGACCAAGGTCCTTCCGCCGGTATCTATGTGCTTGGGTACTACCCACACAATTACGATTTCCTGGCATTCGCGGCGAGCATGATCGGCCGTGAGAAGCAGGCCATCGACGCTGCCGATAAGATGGCCTCTCTGGTACCCAAGGATCTGCTGCGCGAGCCAGGGATGGTCTTCCTCCAGCACCACCAGACACGCCATCTACAGATGCGTGTGCGATTCGGACGCTGGGATGAACTGCTGGCAGCAGATGAGCCTGCACAGGATCTGCCGCACGCCCGTGCGATCTGGCTCTACGCCCACGGTCGAGCGCTGGCAGCACGTGGCCACATCAAGGCCGCCGACGCCACGCTGGTCCAGTTGCGCACTATCGCTCAGGATTCCAACGTGCAGTCGCTGCACCTTGAATTCAACCGCGTCGGGGCCGTGCTGAAAATCGCCGAAGAAGTGCTGGCTGGTCACATTGCTGCCGCCAAAGGCGATCTGTCTCGCGCGATCGATCATCTCCGAGAAGCCGCGCGTCTTGAAGACACGCTCGTGTACGGTGAGCCGCCGGAGTGGACGGTGCCGGTGAGACAAGAACTCGGCATACTGTTGCTCAAGGCCGGACGCCTCGATGAGGCCGAGCAGGCATTTCGTGAAGATCTGGGACGTTTCCCCAATAACCTCTGGTCTCAGCAGGGCCTTGACCGAACGCTCCAATCAGCCAGGAACCGGGATGGAAATTGAGACCGCTCCCAGCACATCGTTCAGTTTATAGTCTCGCTTAGGGCTCTGCGGGTGCGCGTTATGGCACGTGACGCAGACAGGCGAGACCGCCCGGTCCGCGTACAAGGCTTCAAACCGTCGTTCGCCCCCTTCCGTAACGAACCCCTTATAGGGACGGTCCGGTTCCGCCATGATGGCCTCCATCCCCTTTTTCTCGAACTCGGTCGCAGGTCCGCTCAATTTGTTGATGGGATTGAGGCTGATCAGACCGTACCGCACCTTGACCCCTGTGAGCGCCGCTAAGCTCGATGACTCCTGCACAAACTGCGCAGGTAACGGCAATGCACTTTCCGAACGCCAACGCTCGGAAGATTCGATCACTCCACGCTGTTGCATCCGCTCCACGACATGGACAGTGTAAAAAGTCCTGTCGGAGGCCAACACGGCATAAATGTAATCCACGACGGTTTCCGCGGGTACCATGGCCGATTCCTTACCGGCCCAGCCCGATCCCCACGCCACGGATAGGCACAGTATAAGGCCCAACAATCCGGCAAGCGCCTTTCTCAATGGCATAACGTCCTCCTTTCGATCGATCCTTAGCCAGTCAGGAAATCTTCCACGGCTGACTGGTCCGGCTCATTCATGATTGTCAGCATCTGAGCGGTGTTCCACCTACACGTTTGATCAGACCTTCTTGCGATTGGCGACCAAGGCATCGACCACGGAGGGATCAGCCAAGGTCGAAGTATCCCCCAGATCACCCAACTCGTTCGCCGCAATCTTGCGCAAGATACGCCGCATAATTTTCCCCGAGCGAGTCTTGGGGAGCGCCTCGGTCCATTGGATGTAATCAGGTTTGGCGATCGGGCCGATTTCCTGCCGTACCTGTTGGACGAGCGCGGTGCGCAAGGTTTCCGATGGCGCCACGCCTTGCTTCGGTACCACATAGGCATAGATCCCTTGGCCCTTGATCTCGTGGGGAAACCCGACGACGGAGGCCTCAGCCACATCCGGATGCTTCGCCAGCGCACTCTCCAACTCGGCCGTCCCCATGCGATGGCCGGACACGTTCAAGACGTCGTCGATTCTGCCCGTGATCCAGTAATACCCGTCGGCATCGCGCCGAGCCCCGTCTTCGGTGTCGTACAGCCCGGGGAATCGACTGAAATAGGTCTTGAGATACCGCTCATGGCTTCCGTGAATCGTGCGTGCCAGTGCCGGCCAGGGCTTGGTCATGACCAGGCGCCCCTGGGCTTCTCCTTCAAGAACATTTCCTTTCTCATCCACGATAGCCGGGACCACGCCGAAAAACGGTTTCGCGACCGAACCGGGTTTTAACGGCATGGCCCCCGGCAACGGAGTCAACAACAGCCCCCCGGTTTCCGTTTGCCACCAGGTGTCGGCAATGGGACAGCGCCCTTCGCCGACGACACGATGGAACCATTCCCATGACTTGGGATCGATCGGTTCCCCGACGCTGCCCAGCATGCGCAGGCTCCGGCGGCTGGTCTTCTTCACCGGGTCATCGCCTTGCGCCATCAGAGAACGGATCGCCGTAGGGGCGGTATAGAAAATATTAACCCGGTACTTGTCCACCAGCTGCCAGAAACGAGAGTAATCAGGATAATTGGGGACGCCCTCAAACAGCAACGTGATCGCCCCGTTGGCCAACGGACCATAGACGCTATAGGTGTGGCCGGTCACCCAGCCGATATCCGCCGTACACCAGTACACCTCACCATCATGGTAATCGAAGGCATAGCGATGTGACATGGCGGCGAACAGCAGATAGCCGCCGGTTGTATGAACGACGCCCTTCGGTTTCCCCGTGGAGCCGGAGGTATAGAGGATAAACAGCGGATCCTCGGCGTCCATCTCCACCACCGGGCATTCGGACGAACTGACGGCCATCGCCTCGTGGTACCAGACATCGCGCGAGCGATCCCAGGAGATCTCCCCACCGAGCCGTTTGACGACCAGAACCGTGTTGACGCCTGGGCATTCGCGCAATGCCCGATCGGTCTTCTCCTTATGGTCGATCGCCTTGTTGCCGTGGCGATAGCCGTCGACGGTGATGACCACACGGCACGCACTGTCCTGAACACGATGTTTAAAAGCCTCGGAGGAAAACCCGGCAAACACGACGGAATGGATTGCGCCGATGCGGGTACAGGCGAGCATGGCAAAGACGGCTTCGGGAACCATCGGCATGTACAGGCATACCCGGTCACCCTTGCCGATACCGCGATCCTTGAGCACGTTCGCGAGTCGGCAGACCTGTTCATGCAACTCGCGATAGGTGATCGTACGACTCTCGCCAGGCTCATTCCCCTCCCAAATGATCGCCGTCTGCGCTCCACGCGTCGCCAGATGGCGGTCGACACAGTTGAAACAAGCGTTCAGCCTCCCCCCTTCAAACCAGCGGACATGGCCTTTCGAGAAATCCCAATCGAGCACCTTGTTCCAGCGTGCGGACCAGTTCAGAAACTGGCCAGCCTGCTCGTCCCAGAACCCTTCGGGATCATCGATCGAACGTCGATACAGCTCCTGATACCGTTCCTCGGTGATATGGGCATGTTTTCGAAACTCATCAGGAATAGGGTACTGTTCTTGGCTCATAACTCCTCACAATGATGTTCAGCCGTTTGAGTCTGCTGCTCCCCTTTGTAGCTCCGATAGGGGGATCGCAGCAAGCAGATCGGCATGGCAGGCACGGTTGGTGGCGACAAATCCCCGTCTGTTCCTGATGTCGAGTTCGTCGTACCCCATCGGTCCTCCCGCCATGTCGCTCATGAATCCACCCGCGCCGCGCAAGATCGCCTCGGAGCCGCAGACATCCCACTTGCTCGTATAGGGGGACGGTTCCACATAGGCATCAGCCTGACCGGACAGGAGCAACCCGATCTTGGCACCGACGCTCCCGCAGGGGACTTCCGTCACGACACCGAGCCGTGACTTGACGACGTCGATCAGCGGATGGCGGTGGGATCGCGAGACCGCCAAGCGCAAAGGGTTTGGAGGAGCCGCCGCCGAGACCCAGGTTCGTCTCCGTTCACCTCGTTCGATGATCCAAGCGCTCTCATCACGGATGCCCACATACAGCACATCATCGACAGGGCGATAAATGACCCCGAGCTTCGGCAGCCCCTGTTCCAACAACCCAATGATCACGGCAAACTCCCCCGTGCGTGCGACGAACTCACCGGTGCCGTCAAGCGGATCGACGTACCAGACGCGCGGTCTCCGGCGGGCCTCGTCCGACACCGGACGTTCCTCCGACACAATCCCATCATCGGGGAATTCACGCGAGAGACCCGAGACGATGATCTCCTCCGCTCTCAGATCGGCATCGGTCACCGGATCATCCGGTCCCTTGTATCGCACTTCGAACTTCGAGGCATAGACGTCGAGGATCGTGTGGCCCGCCATTCTGGCAAGGTCCGCCACGACTTCCTGTTCTCTCTCATATGCACCACTCAAGACGGATCTCACACAACCTCACCGACGCGCAGATCCGACGACTCAACCAGGATCTTGAACACCGCCCTGCCGATGCGCCCGAATCCATTGATGGCGACGTTAGGCATCATCTTCCTCCTTGCTATCTCTTCACGATCACGCCGCAGGCGATGCGGGGTCCACCCGGCCCGTCTGTCGTCGGTGGATCGGGGAGATACTGGTCTTCCAACTCGTGCACGATAAAGGCGCTGCCGTCCTGATCGAAGAGTGTATTCAAGCCATCCGACAACGTCACCCGACTTGTAATGGTATAAAGTGAACCTTTCCGGTCCTCGCTCACCTTGAGGTTCGGGAGGTCCCCCAGGTGATAGGGATGATTCCCCAATCCCGGGCTGACGTTCGCCTCGGGGTTGACCAGCGTATCGATATTGCCGTCATAGTGGCCCTTCGCCGCCGTGAACGGATCGCACGCGCCGGTTTCATGAATATGAACCGCATGACGACCCGGATTGAGCTTGCTCGCGGGATTGCCTTCCAGCCTCAATTTGATGCGGACGCGCCCTTCGTACTCTTCATACAAGTCCGCTTCGCCGATAATGCCTTGCCCGGCGATAGCGGCGTAGGCCTGAAGCTTCGTATCACGCTTGCCCGTGTGATACGAACTGCAGCCGGCAAGCAGCGTCAGTACAGCGACGGGCAGGATCATAAGGAAAAGCCTATTCATGGGACCCCCCCTCTCTCTTCGAAATTGATCAACTCACGATCCGCTTTCCCTTTCCCACGGCGTTCTCGACGACTTCCTTGGCATCGGAGGCCAGTGCGGATGCCTGTTCTTGGACCTCTTCCGCCAAATTCTGGAGTTGCCGCCTCGTATAGGCCCCGGAGTGGGGCGCGAGCAACAACCCGGTCATCGTGCCGATCGTCAACCCGGCCAGAAACATAACCGCCATCTCACCACAACGACAATCCTCTCGCATGATTCCCTCCTCTCGTTCCTTCTCGAATCCGTTGATGATTCTCCCACCGAGACCTCACGCGCTCAGCCCATCGCTTGTAGCGTCAGCGTCACGGCGCGTGATGCCCCGTCCCGTTCGACTTCAACCTTCACCCTGTCGCCGACCTTGTGACGATCGACGATGGTCAGCAGGTCGTCCACCGTCCGAACCGCCTCGCCGTCGATCGCCGTCACGACATCTCCCAACGAGATCTGCCTGCCGCTGACCGAACGCAACCCCTCGAGCCCGGCGCGATCCGCGGGACCACCCGGCGTCACGTCCCGAATGACGACGCCTTGCACACCCCACCGGGCGGTGATCGTATCGGAGACGACCGACACCCCGATGCCCGCCCTGATGACTTTCCCATGCGTGATCAACTGGGGGACGATCCGGTTGACCATCTCCACCGGCACGGCAAATCCGATTCCGGCAAACGCCCCGCTTGCACTGACAATCTGGGTATTGATGCCGATCAGCCGCCCGGCGCTGTCCAAGAGCGGCCCGCCTGAGTTTCCAGGATTGATCGCGGCATCGGTCTGGATGACACCCTCGATGGTCCGCCCCGTCATCGACTTAATCGTTCGTCCGATGGCGCTCACGATCCCGGTCGTCAGCGTATGGTCGAGCCCGAACGGATTCCCGATGGCGAGCACCTTCTGACCGACCAGCAAATCATGTGCGCTGCCGATCGGGAGCGGAACCAATTGGTCTTTCGGCGCTCGGATACGCAGAACCGCGAGATCATGATCGGGATCGACGCCGACCACGCGGGCGTCGTACTCCTGATTCTCGCCGAGGACGACCATGATGGCATCCGCCCCATACACGACGTGGAAATTCGTGATGACGTGACCCGCCTCATCCCAGACGACACCGGACCCTGACCCTTGCGGGACTTCGACCGGGTTCAGCGAGAAGAAATCACGTCGGATGGCCCTGTTGACAATAAAGGCCACCGACGGACTCGCCTGTTCGAACACGCCGATGGTCGCAAGTTCATCGCTCCCGAGCGTCGGAGGAGCCGACAGGGCACGAGGCTGCGCCTCGGGACCGGCATCGCTCGGCCCTGCCGATTGCTCCCGATTGCCTCTGGATGAGAACACAACAACGAAGGCAACCAGCGCAACCAGAACCACAAGGAGGGCGACACCCGACCTCTGTGCCGAACGCACTGGTTCCCTTGATGTATCCATGCAACCTTACCCACATCGTTCAACCAGGTGGCTCCGGCGCATCATGATCAGCGGCCCTCTTTCCTCCGACCACGCCTCCGCATAGGCTTCCTTGCGTCCCCGCCTTCGTTACTGCTTCCGCTCATGCTTCAGGTCCTCCTCGGACACATTCACAACTGTGCCGCTGTCGGCGTCGATGATCACCTCCATCACTTTGTTTTGCCCGGTGACGACTTCGACCTCCCAGACGAGCCTGCCGGCCTTCTTCTCCAATTCAGCCTCAATCACCTTGCCCGACACTTTCCCCGCGGCCGTCTTGAGGGCCTCGTGGATCGTGACCTTGGCCGCAGCAGCGTTCTCCACGGCTTCCTTCACCTCGTCCATCTTGCTCTTTCCCTTGTCGTCACTCCACGCAGGACTGATCAGCACCGCCGTCACGCAGAGCACTGTTGCCGCACCACCTAGCAGTTTCATGGATCCCTCCTCTGTTGACACAATGATTCCCTACTCCGCATAAGCCTCTCCGGCTATGCGCATTGACGGCTAGACGAACTGCAAGACACGAGCCGCTTCCGATATACCGTTGAGATATACAGTTGAATGGGGCGAGGACCGAGGGAGGCTGCCCCTTCACGCAACACATGGGAATGATGCACTGAGGAATTTGGCGACAGAAAGAGCAGCTGCGACCGACAAGCAAAGGGAAGCATTCCGACACAACTCCAACTTGGCGGTCACTGGGTCATCCGCTCCCGCCATTCGTCTGCGGTCGGGCGGTGTTGTGTAACAACGACGGACTCACGAACGTTTCGCCGGCCAATGCGGCACGGATGGCCGGCGCGAGATCTGAATGGGCCGATTGTTTCCGCACGAACCCGACCGCACCGGCGGCAAATGCCTCTTCCTTGGTGTTCCAGTTCCCATGCATGGTGCACACGATAACCCGGCAATCGGGCAACTCCTTTCGGATAGCCCGCGCGGCATCGAGCCCGCCGACTCTCGGCATGACGAGATCCAACACCACGACATCCGGACGAAGACGACGCGAGACCTCCACAGCCGCCCGTCCGTCCGTGACCGCTCCGACGACCTCGCCGGCCTTATCCGCTAGGCGGCAGAGGTTCGACAGCATTTGCGGATGATCATCGGCCAACAGAATGTGTGGCTTGCTCACGGGACCTCCTGGTTCGACAATGAAGAAGATGTCCCCCTCCCCGCATTCCGGCACTCACTCCGGAGTGATCGCCAGATAGATCGTGGCCCGGCCCCTCGTCACCAACAAGAGCACCCGTTCCTTCGCGTGCAGCTTGCCGACTTGCTTTTCAAACTCTTCGACCGAGGTCACGGCCTGACGATTGACCTCGCGGACCACGTCACCTTCCTGCAAGCCTGCTTGGGCGGCGAGACTGGAAGGATCGATCCGACGCACCACCACACCACCCTTGATTCGCAGCTCACGCACTTCATCTCGCGACAGTGGTCCGACCTGCACCCCAGCCAGGGCATGTTTCCCCTTTGCGTCTTCGGGTCCGGCCTGGGCCGACATGTCTTTCGGCAGTTCACCCAAGGTCACGTCCAAGGACTTGCGGCGCTTGTCACGAAGTAGAGTGATCGTCACCTTCGTCCCCGGCGCCGAGTCCGCCACCAGCGTGCGGAGATGGGTCGGATCTCTCACCGGCTTCCCGTCGAGCTCCGTGATGATGTCTCCTCGCTCAAAGCCGGCCTTGCTCGCCGGGCCATCCTCCATCACATCGGCGACCAGCGCGCCTGCTGTCTCGGACACCCCGAACTCTTTGGCCAAATCCGGCGTCAACTCCTGGATCGACACCCCCAGCCACCCCCGTACAACCTTGCCATGCTTGATCAAACTGTCCATGACGGGCCGGACCATGTTGCTCGGAATCGCGAACCCGATGCCCATATAGCCGCCGGTCCTGGTAAAAATGGCCGTGTTGATCCCGACCAACTCGCCGTGCAAATTGACGAGTGCCCCGCCCGAGTTCCCGGGGTTGATCGCCGCATCGGTTTGGATGAAATCTTCGTAGTCCACGATCCCCATGTTGGCTCGTCCGACGGCGCTGATGATGCCCATCGTCACGGTTTGTGCGAGTCCGAAGGGGCTGCCGACGGCCAGGACCAGTTCACCGACCTCGATCTGAGCCGAGTCCGTCCATGGCAGAATCGGGAGGCCCGTCGCTTCGATTTTGATCACCGCCACGTCGGTTTTCGGATCGGTGCCGATCACCTTCGCCTTGAATTTGCGCTTGTCCGGCAACGAGACTTCGATCTCGTCCGCATGCTCGACGACGTGATTGTTGGTGACGATATAGCCGTCGGCGCTCACGATCACGCCGGAGCCCATGCCTTCCTGACGGAACTCCCTGGGCCGGCGGAACCGCCGTTCGAATTCTTCGCCGAAGAAACGCCGGAAGAACGGATCGTCGAAGAACGGTGAAGGTGCTTCGAAGGCGCCCTGCTCCTCACTCACTTTCGTGGTCGAGGACACGTTGACCACCGAGGCCTTGGCCTGTTTCGCCACGGCGATGACGGTGTGCGAACTCGGAATCGTTGACTGAGGCGGAAAGCGGGACTCCTCGGCCCATGACAGGGCCGCGATCTCCGGTTCGGAAAGGCAGGACTGAACCGATAGGAACGCCCCGAAGGCCAAGCCGAGGACAACGACCACCCACGTCAACCGGACGAATCGCAGCTTATTCTTGAACAGAGGATCTGCCATCAGTTTCCCCTCCTCCTATGGCTCACGCTCCGGCCTTCACGCAAGCGAATCACAACAGGCTTCCGCCCCCTCGGTTACAGTCCGATAGATCAACGGCGACTAGGGCAAGGCGAGCGACGAACACCAACCTCACTCCTGAAAATGTATGAGAACTCGACTGACAAGACAACTAGGAGAGTCCCTAGACCTACAGCAAGAAGACATCAGAGGTCGGTTGCGGTGAAACCAAGACAATCAGAGGAGAGGCGGGGCGGCAATCCTTTGTCTTCCGACGCCGCCCCGATCGAGAAGTCTGATCGCGCGGACTATCTCGCAGAAACCATCTGTTTTGGCATCAAGGCCCGACGCCTCTTCGCATCAAGGCTCGATGTTTGCTGGCTAGTTCCTGGTCCTTCTCCGCAGTCTTCCGAAAATCCGCGGCAGCCTCGCGTAACGAAGCGACATGCTCTGACACCTTCATTTTCCCAGTGTACGCGTCTGGAAATTTTTCAAAATAATCAGCCGCAAACTCCCAATCCAGCGCTTTGGTCTTGTTCTTCTGAGCCTCTTCTTCATAGTACATCGCGAGATCGTGATGATCGCTTGTGCCTTTATCCGCTATCGTAGGATGCCCGCCGGCATAACTCTGCGTGCCTAAAATCAAACCGAGAAAGAGCAGACTCGCGAACCATGTGAGCATACGCATAAAATGCCTCCTTCTTTCCTCGTGTATTCATCTCTCACTCTCATCTCCGAGTTGGGCACTCTTCGAGACACGTTGATGAGTTGCCCAGTCGTCACTGCTCGTTCCAACCCTCAACCCCCTTTCCTGTTCTCTGTCAGAACATCGGAACCATCACACACATCTACGATTCCATGTTCCCGGTCGCTTCTCCACTAGGTGATTGCCTAGGACCAGATAGGATATTTACCAGTGGGGATGGCGCCTAAAGAAAAACAGCACGATGAACGAGCATGAAATTCCCTCCATGCCCTGAAGCATGGCAACATCCTTCTCATGAGGATATTGGCAACAATGTGCCCGCATTCACTGTAGCCTGAATCCCCAGCCTGGTGTTCCGTCAAAACCCTGAGCCACTGAACGGATTGTGCATAAGGAGGCACCATCGCTTCATTCCCAACCTGCGCGCTTCGATCCGGTCCTGTGGCACTGCATCTGCAGAGTGCATCCCTCCATACACGGTTGGAGTCATGCCGCATCGGCATTCATCTCATTTCCAAAGGAGGCGCCCATGATTCGCACAGTCTTGATCGGTCTCGCCACGGCCGCCGCAGTGGCCATCATGTCCATCGGGGGAACGCAGGCCGCCAAACCGGATGTGACCCCGGCCACGCAGGCGTTTCTCAAAAAAGCCGCAGAAGAACAGCAGGCCCAAATCGCGTTAGGTCAACTCGCCGCGAAGCAGGCGACGAACACACGCGTGAAGAATTTCGGTGACGAAATGATCCTTGTGCACAGGACGGTCAGCTTCCAACTGCGGGAACTGGCGACCCCGAGAGACGTACAATTGCCGTTGGAACCGGACGACGAGCATAAGCGTATACAGAAAGAATTGGCTCAACGTTCAGGCCACGCGTTCGATCGCGCGTATATGCAGCAGATTCTGAGTGATCACCAGAACGATGTGAACGAGTTCGAGGATGGTATCCAGCAGGTGGATGATGCGGAAGTGCTGCGCTGGGCCCACAAGACCCTCCCGATGCTGAGGGCTCACATCGAGGACGCACGCTGGATTCTCCAATCCCTGCAGACAAATCCGTAATTAGGAGAGAGGGAGAGCATTGCCACGAGAGAAACCGGCGTCGGCCTGCCGCGGCGTCGCGAGGCGGCGACGCGGCTACACCGCCCTTCGTCTACGCAGAAAAGCCAGGAACAAACCATCGCACTGGTGCCGATAGTGAGACCTTAGGAGGCGCGACTGCAGCGCTCCCGACAAGAATCGACTCTTACTTCATGCCCTGATAGGGATCGTCGATGACGGCCTGGCATTCCAGGCAACGGACCTTGCCGGTCCGTTTTCCTCCCCTCGTCCGCACCTCGTCAATCAGGCGGCCATGGGCACAGCTCTGTTCCGAGACGAGTTGGACGCTCGGTGCTGTAGCGGCAACTTTGATCGGTTTCACCCTCCGTTCCATGGCGCCCCCTTTGATACGTGATAGCTGCATGGCTCCCCTCCTTCAACATCACCTCACACCCGCATGGTCACCCTACAGAATTGACGCGGTCGAGGAATCACGTCCTCTTTAATCGATGATCGGTGCAGCAATGATGGTACCGACTTCGGTTCAACGACGATACTAGGTGATTACCTGGGGGGAAAGAGGAAATGATGCTAGCGTGGCGCCCCAGAAAGGCGAACGGATTGTCCAAGAACCTCTGGGATACACGTTCTTACGAATTCGGAGAGAGGCCGGTGTCCGCACTGACCAACCCTTCCGCGATCGCGAACTTGCACAGAGCCAGCGTGGAGTGAAGGTCGAGTTGTTCCATCAACCGCGTCTTATGGAAGTCGACGGTCTTGACCGATACATTCAAGAGGACGGCGATGTCCTTTGGACTCTTGCTCTCCGCCAGAAGCTGCAGCACCTCTCGCTGCCGAGGGGTCAACTGCATCAGCGTTTTTTTCAGCTCCCCCTGGTTCTGACACACCATGGAATCGAGGACCGGCTTGGTGATGGTCGGCGTGAGATAGGTCTGTCCCTTGAGCACGGTGTCGATCGCAAGCGGCAGTTCGGAGGCCGCCGACTGTTTCAACAGGTAGCCGCTGGCACCGGCCTGAAGCGCCTCAGTGGCAAATACCGGAGAAGCATGCATCGTCAGAAAAATGAGCTTCGCCTCCGGCACCGACTTCTTGATCTGTCGCGCCGCGTCCATGCCGTTCAGCAGCGGCATCGAAATATCGAGCAGAATCAGCTCCGGTCGCAACCGCTCGGCCGCCTCGACCAAGGCACGGCCGTCTTCGACGGCCCCGACGACCTCGCACGTGCCCTCCACCAATTTGCGGAGACCGGCCAGCATGATCGAATGGTCATCAGCCATGAGCAGGCGAGGCTTCTTCCTCGTGATCATCTCAGACATGCTGCTATTTTAGGTCCTCGCCCGTACAGAACACAAGTCGTCTCCCTGCCGATGGTCGTCATTCCCATAAGGTATGCCTCACGTTTCACATTTCACGTCTCACGTTTCACCCCCCTCCAAAGGCACCCAGGCGTGGAGTTCCGTCCCCTGGCCAGGTTTCGCCCGAATGCGAAAGACCCCGTTCAGCATCCCCACCCGCTCCGCCATGCTGGTCAATCCCAGCCCTTTCCGCTGGGTAGCCCCATCGACGTTCTCGACGCCGCGCCCATCATCGTGGATACACAATCCCAGACCTCTGCCTGTCCTCATCAGCCGCACCAACACGGTGGTTGCCTCGGCGTGCTTCTGCACATTCTGCAGCCCCTCCTGCAGGATGCGATACAGACAGGTGGCGTGGTCCAACGGGATGTCTTTGGGCACATCCTTCGTGATGAATTCCGCCGATATGCCTGTTCGCGCACCGAAGTCGTGGACCTGTTCGCGCAGGGCCGTCTCCAGCCCTCCAAACTCCAAGACCGAAGGATGGAGCTGATGCGCCATCCGTTGCAAATCGGTCGTCAGTTGCTCCGCCGACGCCCCGAAGGCCTTGAGCTGCGATTGCAATTCCTCGTCCTGCGATGAGATCGAAGAAGCGAGGCCGTATAGCTCCAAGGCCAGGGCCCCCATCCGTTGCATCACATCATCATGGAGATCCCGCGAAATCCTCCGCCGTTCCTCCTCCTGCGCCCGCAGCAACTTGGCCCCAAGCTCGCGGAGTTGCGCCTCTCGCGCTCGCAACAACGCCTCGTTCGACTTCAGGGGCGTGATGTCCGTCATCAGCGCCAAGACCCCTCTCACATTCCCCTGGTCATCCCGATCCGGCACATACTGGCCGGATAAGTAACACATGCCGTCTCCGGGCGACTGCCGTCTGTACTCGAACGACACCGGTTCTCCCGCAAGGGCTTGGTCCAGAATAGGCTTGAGCTTGGCGTAGTCCTCCGGACCGAGCAGGTCTTGCACCGACATCCCTTGAAGCGCTTCAGCCGGCCGCTGGAAGAGTGCTTCACAGTGTTTGTTGAGGAACTGATAGCGACGGCTCCGATCGATATACGCAAAGTGGGCCGGCACATTGTCGGCCAGTGCGTGGAACTGCTGTTCTCTGAAACGCAGCGCCTGCTCAGCCTCCTTGCGCCAGGTGATGTCCGTCTCCGCACCGACCATGCGGACGGCCCGTCCCTGCTCATCCTTGATAGCCACGCCCCGGTCGAGCACCCACATATAGGTGCCGTCTTTCCGTTGGATGCGGTATTCCTCCCAGAACTCCCCCCTCTTGCCGCAGAGATACTCTGCTAGATGGTCCAGGATGGACTGCCGGTCTTCCGGATGGATCCGCATCCGCCACTCCTGCGTCGATTCCAGTCGGTCACGTTCCTGAAATCCGTGCATCTCCTTCCATCGAGGCGAAAAGTAGGCGGTGTCGCGGACCAGATCCCAATCCCACACCCCGTCGTTGGTCGCGCGCACGACCCAATCCCATCGCTCGTTAGCCTCCGCAAGTTCGGCCGTCCGTTCGTGCACGCGTTGCTCCAGAACATCGTTCAGGCTCTGTATTCTTTCTTGATCCTGTCGGCGTTCAGTGATGTCGCGACACACGCCGACCACATGGCGACAGCGACCAAACCCGTCCTGTACGGGCCGACCAGACCCATACAGCCAATGCACCGAGCCATCAGCATAGACGACTCGAAACTCCTCTCCGACACTCACGCCTTCTTCCCTCACTCTGCGGACGGCTGCGGCAACACGCGCACGATCCTCGGCATGAATCCTCGTCAGCGCTTCGGTTCCGGTGCCGTGAAACTCGTCCGGTCGGAAGCCGAACAACGCGAGCTGCCAATGGTTCCACAGCAACGAGTCGGTCTCACAGTCCCACTCCCAGGTGCCCATGTTGGCGCTCTCCAGCGCCAACAACAGCCGTTCTTCGCCCTCGCGCAAGGCCGTTTCAACCCGTTTGCGCTCGGTGATATCTTGCACCGTTCCAAACAGGCCGACCACCCGGTCTGCCGCATCCCTTTTGGCATAGCCCAGCTCACGCATCGTCTTCACCGAGCCGTCACGCGTCACGATCCTGAATTCCACATCGAAGGCTGATCCGTGCGCCCTGGCCTCGACGTTTGCCTGGACAACCCCCGGTCGATCATTCGGGTGCACCAGAGCCAGAAACCACTCGTAGAGTTCCCCATGCAACGATGGTTCAACGTCGAACATCTGGCATAACTCATCTGAGAGCACGATTCTGTCGGTCGCGACGTCGAGCTGCCAGCTGCCGAGCTTGGCGACGCGCTGCGCCTCGGCGAGATCGGCCGCTGCTTGACGCGCCTCGTCTTCCGCCTGCTTGCGCTCGGTGATGTCGTTGCCGACGGTAATCAGACAGAGTCTTCCATTGAGCACCGCCAGATCCGAAGACACAAGAATATGGCGCAACTCCCCGAATTTGGTCTTGAAGCTTAACTCAAGATTGCGCACCGGCTCACCGGCTTTCAACCGCTCGACGAGCCGCGCTCTGTCCTCTTGATTCGGCCAGATGCCCAACATCAACGTGGTGTTTCCGATCACTTCCTCGCGAGAAAAACCGAACAGCTGCAAACAGGCCTCGTTCACCTCTATACAACGACCCGTAGCCACCTCCGTGATCCCTATCGGATGTGGGCTTGTCCGGAAAGCTTTGGCGAATCGTTCTTCGCTCTCGCGCAGGGCCTCTTCCGCCCGCTTGCGCGCGGTGATGTCGGTTTCGGATCCCGCCATGCGGACCACCTTTCCCGCGCTGTCCCGCTTGGCCATGCCGTGGTCCAGAATCCAAATCCAGCGGCCGTCTTTGTGGCAGACCCTGTACTCCTCAGAGAACACCGCTGTCCGCCCCTCGAAATGAGCGCTAACCGCCGCTATAACTCGTTCCCTATCGTCAGGATGTATTCGACTGCTCCACTCCGTCTCGTGATCGCTCACTTCGTCTTCAGCGAGCCCACGCAACGCTTTCCAACGAGGTGAAAAGAACACGCGTTTCTCGGGCACATTCCAGTCCCAGATCGCAGCCTCTGCGCCCATCATCACCAGTGCATAGCGTTCCTCACTCTCACGCAACGACGCTTGATCGGAGTCTTGTTGCTTCGCCAGGCGCTTCCGTTTGATCACGAGCCAACCGATGACCAGTAGCAGCGCCGAGGCCATGCTCCGATTGGCGACGACATCGGCAGTAAGCTCACCGGTAGACAGCGCGGTCCCTCCCCAAGTAAGCGGCATCGCAATGCCAATCATGAGGAAGGTGCTCCAAAGCCCCGGCACAAACCAGGTCATCAACAGGGGAATCCCGTAGAGCATCGGCACAGCAACGCCAAGCGGGGTCACAAAGTCGAGAAAGAAGATCGCTGCTGCTGCTGCTGCTGCTGCTGCTGCAACGATCCAGCCAAACGGCTTTGTTTGAGTCTTCGTTGTAGTCACGGACCAAGCTCCTGGCCGAAGCACCGCAACGCAACAAGCGGTTTAGGGATTGCGTCGGGAATAGGGAAGTTTATACCTAACGCCAACTCCATCGCACTAGGTGATCACCTAGGGGGTGGAGGAACGCGCGGTATCAAGCGAAGAGATGGGAAGGTGAGGCATGGGTGGGAGCGTGGAGCCCCACGGCTAGATCCATCCTCCGTAGCAGGCGATGGCGAAGGACGTTTCGTTTGACACCCATATTGTTGATTTTACAATGTGGGCCAAAAACCAGAAGGAAGCCATACATGAAAACCACCATTGACATCGATCAGAACCTGCTCCGCCAGGCGCAGAAGGCCCTTGGCACCAATTCGATCAAAGGCACAGTCGAGGGAAGCCTGCGTAGCGTCATTCAACATCGCCAGCTCCGAGAGTTCGCCGATGCTCTGGGCACGATTCCCCTCGATTTGACCACCGCTGAGTTACGACAGCAACGACGCAAACGTACCCCGCATGTATCTCGTTGATACGTCGATCTGGATCCATGCCCTTCGTCCGTCAGGCTCTTCGGCCATCCAGTCAAGACTCAAGCCGTTGATTGCCGACGGACAGACGGTCGTCACCGAGTGGATCTTGCTGGAACTCATGACCGGCCTTCCTAAAAACCAGGAGCCTGATGCCCTGTTGCACTGGTTCGCCCCGGTCACTCGTATGCCTTTCGATCCCCGGTGGTGGAGTACGGCTTGGAATCCTGTGTCTGCTGGTTCGCCACCGCCATCAGGCCCCCCCCAGTACGCGACAACCCCGTCATGAGCACTCTGCGCTGGTGATCGTTCGTCGTGAAACTAGGTTGTTGCCTAGTTCCTCTCTTGCCCGACTTGGAGCAAAGTAGGTCGAATTCTGAGCGGATCGGTTCGATCTCATTATCGATGCCATATGGCAAGACAGGAGGTGCTGTCATGACTACCGCACAATCAGTCATTGAAAATGCCGTAATCGATATCCTGGCCCACAGCGGCCCTTGCACGATTGATGAAGTGGTCCAGTCACTTCCCGCCCATAACTGGAGTGAGGTCTTCTTCGCCGTCGATAACATGTCGCGAGACGGTCGACTGGTGTTTCGGCGTCCTTCAAGTTCCGTCTATCAGCTCTCGCTCTCGGCATCATGCCAAGGAGAGAGAACTGACCGCGCCAGACCCATGCACCAGGTGCAGTTTTGCCTGGGATGCGGTTACCTCTGCGACAAGAACGAGCCTAACGAGCCTATAGACAGGAGGTCGCCGTGGGTGGAAGCCAACCGCTACCTGAAAAAATATGGGTGGACCTGGTTTGAAGTCGAGCGGATTAACACGATGTGCCCAGCCTGCTCCCATGTACAGGCCTGCGGCACACGCCGAGTTTCCTCAAGAACTGTCGTTCCGGCAGCTCGTTAGGACGCCGTCAGGAAGCTAGACGACAACGCTTGAGCGCAAGCCGATCGATGAAGAACTGTTGGGACGCGACAGCAGCTGACGACTACACTATTTAGAAAGACGGTTCCCCTGATGGGACACCCATGAAACGGAGAGGCTTCTCCCTGGTGAGGTGCTGCGGTTGCACGATGTAATCGCCGGTCATCGACGGGATCCAGACGGATTTCGCCACCTCCGTCTTTCCGCCCGTCATCACCCAGGCAAGGCCGCCCACGACCCCGCCCCCGACCGCGTAGGCTACCTTCGCAGCTCCATAGGGAAGGGTCAACAGCCAGCTGGCGGCTTGGAGTCCGGCTTCTTTCGCTCTCGATGGACCCGCTTTCTGTATTTCTTCAGGGCTCGCTTTCTGTATATCTTCAGGGCTCACTTTCTGTAATTCTTCTGGGCTCAGTGGGCTTGCTCCCGGCATTTCGTGAGCCAGCACGGGTCCCCCCATCATCATCACGAGTAACAGGCACAAGGCTACCCCCACAATCCGCAATCCTGTCAGATGGACCAGTCGAACATACCTCGTACCCATATCTTGTTCTCCTTAGAGGCATGCCTTGTACCATAAACAACAACACAGGAACAACTGACCAGACCTTCCCGCATACTCGCTTACGTGCTCATGTGTTTCTGCAGGACGGGGGACTCCGTGATCATGGCGTTATTCGGAGCCAGCTCGAGCGCCTTCTCGAAGGCAGCCTTCGCTTCGTCGTGCCTATCCAGTTTGTCTAACGCTAAACCCAGGTTGTAATGCGCCTCGGCCAGCTTGGGATCGGCTTCAAGGGCCTTCCGGAAGTGGCTCTCCGCGACATCCCAGTGATCCTGCTGGGCATGCGTCACACCTTCCGCATTGGCCTTCTGACCGGCGGATGAGGCTGGGGCGGTCAATGGAGCGGGCTTCATTTCAGCCGGGGCTTCCATTTTCATTTCTTCTTCTACTTTCATTTCCTTGGGTTCAGTCGCCGCCTGTTCCATTGCGGCTCCGGTCTGCGGCTTCTCCATCTTCTTGGCCTCTTCGGTCGGCGATTTAGATTCACAGCCGGCGAGGAGCACCACTAGCATCATTGGCGTGAGCAGCATTCCTCGAAGCGTCATACGTTCGAACAACGATAGGTGGCTAGGCATACACATCCCTCCTTAAAGGTAAAAGAAAAACTATGAATGATCATCCGCTCAACTCACCTCGTCGCGTCGGCCATCGCCTCTTTATTTGGCGACAGGCTGCACGCGTTTCATTCGGCTCCCTTCCCCCGCCAACCATCACGGCTGATCATGGGTGTAGCCGGTCCAGCGCTCCTGAATCCGATACGACCATCATCGCGCAGGAACGCCGGGAGCGCTACTAGGCATCCTCCCTGATCTCACGCCGCCATACCCTAGGGCCTCGCCGGCGGTTCCTCCGGTCTCGCCGGCCACAGACCGCCAGCTTGTGCGTCCCCTCGGTGCATGAATCTTCACGTGCATTCATCGCTTCTCCTCCCATCGCACACCGGAAATCTCCGTCGAGTGTACTAGGTAATTACCGAGTAGCTAGACTTCCTCACACTTTGTATTGTGCTTCCAGCTCATGATTGACGATTTTCCATCGATATCGCGCAACTGGGGCGACATGCCTCATGAAACAGATTCTGTTGGCGCCTTTGGCGCCATCGCGAACCGAGTTGACGGATTGACGGAATGTGACGCCACTGCCATCTCGGTTGCGGCTCTGGGTTGTTTATCTTTTTGCGATCATCACTTCGGTCATGATCACACCGAGGGAAGTCGTCGTGGCACAGGCCATGCTCATACCGTTGACATCGTTCGTACATTCTGTCGGCCATTGAATCGATGAGAGGGAGGCCAGCATGAAATACATGTACGGTTCCAACCGAAGTGGCGCAGTGCAAGAGGGGGTCTGCAGACGCTGCCAGGGATTGATGGTGCCGTCCTTTACCGACTCGTTGCTCCTGGAAATAGCGGAGGGGGTGCGGGATCCGTCCTGGCGCTGCGTGAATTGTGGGGAATGGCTTGATGACACGATCCTGTCCAACCGCCTCGAGAGACATCCTGTCGGATCCGTTTCAACGGAGTCGCCGCCTCGGTCTCACCGACGTCGTTGGAGACGGTAATCATCGGCCGAGGGCGCATGGCGCGTACGGACAGGATTTGACTCGGATTATGAGGATGCCGGCAGCTGGCGCCGGGGAAAGGATGGATCTCATGACTGGAGAGCGCATGACAGGCAAGAATGTGTGGTCGATCGTTCTGGCCGGAGGTGATGGCGAACGGGTGAAGCCGCTCGTCCTTCGATGGCTGGGCCGCCATCGTCCGAAACAATACTGCACGTTCGTCGGGACTCGTTCGATGTTCGAGCATACCCTCAATCGCGCGGCGCTGATCGCCTCGCCCAAACGAACCGTAGTCGTGGGTCGGGTAAGGATGCGGCCTTGCAGCCGCACCCTCCCCTAAGAACCGGACTTGATGGTTTCCGCTCATCCGGCTCAAGCTGTTACAAAGCCCGGCGAGGCCGCCGAGCCGGACAGTCACAACGAGGA